>JACMLD010000389.1 GCA_014379785.1 Chitinophagaceae bacterium | reverse complement strand
GATGATGATGGAATTTACCGAGATCATGATATTGGCCTTGCTGTCGGCCATTGAGCTGAGTGTGAAGTGGTTTGCAGAGGTGGTGCGGAACATGGTTTCGATGCCGCGGGAGGGTACGATTGGTTTTGGTTTTTTTTCGGGCTGGTAGTGTTCTTCTTTTTCTTCGTGGCGGTGGGGTGCGGGTTTTTCGGGTTCGATATGTGCCAGTCCGTATTTTTCTTCTGCAATTTTTATCTGTTCCTGTTTGATGGGTTCAAACTTTTCTTTCGCGTAGTCGGTGAAGTACTGGTGGTTCTTCATGAAGGCGACGTTGATCAGTGCCCATTCTTTTTTTCCGAAGTGGTGTCCTTTGGTGAGGTTAATTTCCTGTCTCAGCAGTTTGCTGTATGCTGTTGCCTTTTCTGAGCCCAGGTGTGCGAGGTCGGCATCGCAGAGGATTTGTCCGAGCAGGTTTTGCGGACTTTGCGGCATTTTTGTTGCCTGGATGCATGCGGTCACGTTGTTGATGAGCTGACTGTCGGCATTTTTTCTGAGCAGGAAGTCTCTGGCGATTTCTATGCTGGAGTCTTCGTGGTTGAGCGCTGATCCGCTCCTGTAGCCGGTATCGTGGAACCAGGCCGACAGCTGGAGGGTGAGGCGGTCTTCGTCGTTGAGTTGGTATGCCGAACCTATTTCGCTGCAGGCGTCTGCTACGTTTTGTACGTGGGAGAGGTTGTGAAAACGGAAGTCGGGGCTTACATTTTTTTCGAAAAGTATAGATACATATAAACGGGCATCTTCGAGCAGCGCCGTCTGTTGTTCATTCATACATGTGGTTTAACCCGCTAAATTTAAGGCAAAATACACTAAGACTCCGGGCCTTTCGCGTAAGTCATACTCGTCCAACTAAACTATATTTAATGTATGAAACCAACTCTGTTGATTCTTGTTGTTTTTATGATAGCGGCATGCACAGAGAGGCCGGTGAAAACTGCTTCGCGCAAGAAGGCCGTAAAAGCTGGTGACGGAAGAGATTATGATTTTTCGAAAGGCAAGGTCCTGAGTTTACAGCCGGTGCTGAAGGAGGTTTCGGGTATAGCGGTGCTGGGAGGGTTATCGATGGCAGCGGTGGAGGATGAGCGTGGCCGGATATATTTTTTGAATGTGAAGACGGGTTTGATTGATTCAACGCTGGATTTCGGAAAGAATGGTGATTATGAGGATCTGGTTTTTATGGATGGGGTATTTTTTGTTTTGAAGAGCAATGGTGATCTTTTTCGGGTGGCATCTGTGGGCAGAGGGGAGGCGCGGGTGGACAAGTTTTCATTTCCTGCAAAGGGTTTTGAGTTTGAATCTCTGTATGTGGATGGGCGGAGGTTGGTCCTGCTGGCGAAAGATGCGGGCGGGCCGGGAAGTTTTGATGCTTTTTCTTTTGAGGAGGGAGTGGGATTTTCAGCAGAACCGGTTTATACATTGAGGGCGACTGATCAGGTGAAAAATTTCCGGCCATCAGGAGCGGCATTGAATCCTGCAGACGGGAAATTATATGTTTTGTGTTCGGACGGCAGGAAGTTACTGGTTTGCAGCAGGGAGGGGGTTATTGAAGATATGTATGGATTGGCCGGGGCAGACTATCCGCAGGCGGAAGGGATTGCGTTTACAGGAGATGGTGAGTTGTATATATCCAATGAGGGGAAGAATGGTCCAGCCACATTGATTCGTATTCCGCGTAACCAATCCAAAACAGCTGCCAATGAGTGAGCTTTGCAGAATTTTTTTACAGATCACGCTCGTTTTATTCGGATTGGAAGCGGTCGGTCAGCAGGATAAGATCGTACAACGCATTTACCTGGTAGGTGATGCGGGGGAGTTGAAGAGCGGGAAGAACCTGGTTTGTGACTGGTTGGGGTCTCATGTAAACTGGGCGGATACTTCCAACACGTTGATTTTTTTAGGGGATAATATTTATCCGGAGGGTATGCCGGCGGAACAGTCGTCCGGTTATGCCCAGGCGAAAAGGGTGATCGATTATCAGTTGGGTGTTGTAGGAAAAAATGCTGCCAATGTTTTTGTTATTCCTGGCAATCACGATTGGAAGGAGGGGCGCGCCGGTTCCTGGAATCAGATAAAGAGACAGCAGGAATATATAGAATCGCTGGAGCGTCCGAATCTGCGACTTTTACCGGGGAATGGTTGTCCGGGTCCTGAAGAAATACTGGTGAATGATAAGCTGGTCCTGGTTTTTATGGACAGCCAGTGGTGGTTGCAGGACAGCGAACGACCGGGTGTGGAGTCAGATTGTGAGTGCAAGACGGAAGATGAGGTAGCGGCCGCACTAGGAGATATCATTCATGCGCATCGCGATAAGTTGGTGGTACTCGCCATGCATCACCCGTTTTATACGCATGGAAAACACGGAGGTTACTTCACCTTTAAGCAGCATATTTTTCCGCTGACGGAGGTAAACCCTTCGCTCTATATTCCACTTCCCGTTATTGGTTCCATCTATCCCATCGCCCGCGGTGTTTTCGGTAATATCCAGGATACGCGTCATCCGAGGTATAAGGAGATGGTGCAGAAGATCGAGGCGATGATACAGGGCTATTCGAACGTGGTGCACGTAGCAGGACATGAGCACAATATGCAGCTGTTAAAAAAAGACAGCAGCTGGTTTGTAGTGAGCGGGGCCGGGTCAAAAAAGACGCAGGTAAAAAATGGAAAATACAGTGTATATGAAAAAGCCGAGCGGGGCTTTGCAGTGTTGGAATTGAGTGAAAGCGGACGCACAGAGATCAAATATTACGTGGTGGATGGTGATTCAATGAGGATGGACTTTGCCGCCGATCTCGGAGTGAAATATGGGACGAAAGATGAAAGCTTTGCCAGTGGCAGCTTTCCGGATTCTGTGGTCATTGTTGCGAATGATCAACTGAGAGGAAGCGCATTGAAAAAGTTTTTTCTCGGTAGCAACTACCGGGATGAATGGAGCCGCCCAATAAAGGTGAAGACATTTGACATGGCTGGATGGAGACCGCTGAAAAGAGGTGGTGGCAAGCAATCGCGCTCACTCAGACTCGCCGGCAAAGATGATAAGCAGTATGTACTAAGAAGCATAAAAAAATATGTTCTTGACGATGCACTCCCGCAGGATTTGCGTGGCACATTTGTAAAAGATATCGTCGCCGACGGCGTATCAGCATCCTACCCCTACGCTGCGCTCTCCATTCCTGACTTAGCAGCGGCACTTGATATTCCTCACGCGAAACCAATGTTGGTTTACGTTCCTGATGATCCCCGCCTCGGAAAATTCAGAGCCGATTTCGCCAATACCCTTTGCATTTTTGAAGAGCGGGAACCAGGAGCGGTAAAGACATTGACCACGGCAGAGGTGGAAGAAAAACTATTGAAGGACAACGACAACAGCATTGATCAGCGCGCCGCATTAAAAGCAAGAATGCTGGATATGTTTGTTATGGACTTTGACAGGCACGAAGATCAATGGCGCTGGGGTGCGCGGGACAACGGCAAAGGGAAAATATATTTTCCGATACCGCGCGATAGAGATCAGCCATTTTTTATCAGCGAGGGATTGCTTCCCGCTTTTGCCAGAATGCCGTCTGTAGTGCCCCAGTTGCAGGGTTTCCGGAGCAAAGCGATCGGTATCAATACTTACAATTTTGCTGCGAGAAACTTCGACAGAAACTTTCTCAATGAATTAACTGAAGACGAATGGCGAAAAATGTCGGCCACGGTTGTGGCCACCATGACGGATGAATTGATCGAAAAAGCAATGTCGAAGCAGCCGGCTGAACTGCATACAAAACGCAAAAACGAAATCGCCGCAAAGCTGAAAG
>JACMLD010000388.1 GCA_014379785.1 Chitinophagaceae bacterium | reverse complement strand
GTATTTCTTTGCTGAAATGTTTCGGATATAGAGAAAGGAAAACCAATACTCTCGATCTTTTCGTACCCCGCAGCTTCTTCTGCACCTCTTGTATTTGCAACAATTGCCAGCAGCGTGGAAACAGAACCTGAAAGGTCCAGCGCCTCCACAACCTGTTTTGTATCGGCCATCTGGGGTATTGCTTTTGGCGACACAAAACTGCCAAAGTCAATGACGTCAAACCCAACTTTTAGTAAAGCACTGATGTATTCTATTTTTTGAGCGGTGGGGATAAATTCTTTCCAGCCCTGCATGGCATCGCGCGGACATTCCACCAGACTTATTTTTTTGTTGTCGCCCATACTGCAAAGGTAGAAGTATTATTGAAGCCGCTGTCTCACAGCTTCATAGAGGATCATGCCAGCGGCGACCGAAACATTGAGTGACTCAAACGCACCAGGCATCGGTATCTGGAAGGTAGTATCACAGATTTTCATCAGACCGGTGAAAACACCTTTCTCTTCCCCACCCAGAATGACACAGGCTGGTTCAGTAAGCGGCAGGTCGTGCAGCTTCGCCTGCGCCGTCATTTCGCTGGCAAAAACTTTTATACCATTCAAATGCATCTCGTCAACCGCCTTCATGAGACTGTTGACCCTGCATATATAGATTTTTTCGAGCGCACCTGCGGAAGTTTTGATCGCATCTTCATTGAGCGCACCTACGCCTTTGTCGGCAATTACCATGGCCTGAGCGCCGCAGCACAAGGCGGTGCGTGCAATCGCGCCAATATTTCGTACATCCGTTACGCCGTCGAGCATTACAAACAACGGAGTTTCTCCTTTTTCGGTGATAAAGGAAATGACTTCCTGCAGATTGTGATACTGCACTGAAGCTGCAATCGCTATGCAACCCTGATGGCTGCCGTTGCTCAGGCTGTTCAGCTTTTCTGCGGGTACTTTGTTAATCGGAATATTGTGTTTGAATGCGAGGTCCCTGATATCCTGAATGCTTTCGCCTGTGGCACTGCTGAGCATAAAAATCCTGTCTATCTGCTTTCCGCCCTGTATGGCTTCCAGAATTGGTTTACGCCCGATGATGATGGCGCTTTTTTTCGGTCTCGGCGGAGGATAGCTTTTTTTCACATCACAAATTTAGTGTAAACAAAAAACCCCTCCCAAATGGGAAGGGTTTCTGCAACTATAATTATTTATTTTACGCCGAAAGCGGTTTTCACCTTTGACACGTAGTCAAGTTTCTCCCAGGTAAACAATTCTACTTTCTTTTTGATTGTCTTGCCATCCGGTGATGAGAATGTTTTCTCTACTACTTCTGACTTTCTGCCCATATGGCCATACGCTGCAGTTTCGCTGTATATCGGGTTGCGAAGCTTCAGACGCTGCTCGATAAAGTAAGGACGCATATCGAAGATAGCTTCCACCTTTTTCGCGATTTCACCGTCATTCAACTTTACCTTGGCGGTGCCATAAGTATTTACGTTGATGCTCGTAGGTTTTGCTACACCGATAGCGTAAGAAACCTGTACCAGCACTTCGTCGCAGATACCAGCAGCTACCAGATTCTTTGCAATATGACGTGTTGCATATGCGGC
>JACMLD010000387.1 GCA_014379785.1 Chitinophagaceae bacterium | reverse complement strand
ACTCTTTAATCGCACGGTTCACGTTTTTGTAAGTCACAAACCTAAGGGAAAAGGATCAATCAGATTTTTGGCTGTGCATAAGTGGTGAATAGATGGGTAATACGGTTTTTGGTAATGTGCAGAATCCGGGAATAATGCGAATATTTTATTGAAAACCAGATTGTTACGCATGAAATCCGACTTTGCAGAACCCATGCCGGGCACAGTTTTTTCATAGTTTTCTGAAACGATTATTATGAAAAATACTAAAGGTCAGAATACAGTCAAGAATCCGCAGACAAACAATCACAAAACAAGACCCGAAATAAGGGATAATCTGGACAGTCGCAAAAACGAGGAACAGGACATCAAGGGCGATGATATTACCCACAATGAAAAGCCGGTGAAAAACAAAAAACCGGGACAGTCGGGAAAAGACTAGTTGACGACTTTCCTTTTGCGCATTTCAGCAATCGGCATTGTGATCATTTTACCAACGGGCAATCCATCGCGGTATGTGATGACCCTCAGGTTAGCAGCCTCTTTTGGAATCGAAAGAGGCTGTTTGTATACCGGGAAAAACTTATCGGGAAAAAATTCATCAAATGTATAATGAATGGCCAGTCCATCCACCTCAGTGGATAATGCTATCAGCAGATTGCCGGCAGCATCTTTCTTTGCCGTAAAAATGGGATCATACATGCTTCGTGAATAATTTTTCCCGGCAGAGTCATAACGCACAAAATGTTTTTCAACGCGGCCCACGAAGTTGTTCCAGTCTTTGGCCGCAGGTTGACTCCATACAGATTCGGAAACAGCAAAACCTCTGGGCCAGAGCATGTATTGCAGATGTCGTACGGTATTCAACCTTTCGCTCCAGAGGTTTCCCTGGCCGCCGAGGATGTATTTTGGATCCACACCCGGTGGAAGCGGGTCGAATTTATAGGTCTGGCTAAGTCTCACCATCGAATAGGTAACTGGTTCGGCTATCGGATCCCCCTGATACAAATCAACGTAAGTATGGGTATTGGGAGACATGACAACCTGGTGATTCAATTTAGCCGCTTCAATACCACCTTTCATACCTTGCCAGCTCATTACAGACGCCCCCGGCGCTATACCCCCGTCCAGGATTTCATCCCAGCCCATCATTTTTTTACCCTTAGAAGAAATGATTTTCTCCACTCTTTTTACAAAATAACTCTGCACTTCATGCATGTCTTTGAGCTTTTCCCGTTTCATCAGATCCTTTACCGCTTCGCTTTTTTCCCAGAATCCCTTGTAGCATTCGTCGCCACCCATATGAATATATTCAAAGGGAAAAAGCTGGGCTATCTCGGTAAAAACCTTATCGAGAAAGGCGTACACTTTTTCATTTGCTGGACAAAGTGTATTGTCAAGCGTGCCGTAGAATGTTCCGTCTCCGGGCCAATGCATAAATCTTTCACCGGCATTCACCTGGTAGGTTCCTGGCGTGCAGGTAAGCTCGGGGTAAGAAGCAACGGCAGCAAGGCTATGCCCCGGTACATCTATCTCCGGCATGATGGTGACGTATCGTTCTTTCGCATAGGCGAGCAACTCACGGATATCCTCATGCGTATAAAATCCACCATAGGTTTTCGGTTCGTCTGGTGTCGGTTTTGTAAAATCTCCCCATCGGCCAACCCTTTCCGCACGCCATGCACCTGTTTGCGTAAGCATGGGCAGGCTTTTGATTTCTATTCTCCACCCCTGATCATCGGTCAGGTGAAGATGGAGCAGGTTGTATTTATACTGAACCATTTCATCGATAAAATCTTTTACCTGCTGTTTGGTAAACCAATGCCTTACCACATCGAGCATGAGACCGCGCCAGCCAAAGCGTGGATAGTCTGTGATGGTCACTGCCGGAACCGTCCAGCGATCTTTTTTTACTTTAGAAAAATTCTCAATCGCGGCAGGGAAAAGCTGTACCAGGGTTTGCGTACCGTAAAACAATCCTGCAGGGTCATTGGAAACGATTTTGACGGTACCACCGGTCACGGTCAAACGATATCCTTCTTTTGAGATTGATTTATCTGTCGCTATTTCAAGACGGATTGTTGCACCTGAAATACTCAATTTGTCTTTTACCTCAATATTATAACCGGTAGATCGGGAAAGTCGTACCGCAAGCATCCGGGCGATGGTCTGTGGACCGTTTGTTTCAATAACGGCATTTGCCGGAAGCGTAAATACCCCCTGCCCGCGCACAAGTGAAACGGGCTGCGGGATCAGCGCCAGCGTGGTATCGAATGATTGAGCATAGACACTGCCGGCTACAACAAGCACTGAGAGGACAAGCAAAGCAATTCTGTGTTTCATAGAGTGAAATTAAATATAAATTGATTCCCCTTATCTTTACAAGGATATAAAATAAACACATCGCATGAAAACATTCATTGTCCCCACCGATTTTTCCGACACATCAAAAAACGCAGCAAGATTTGCCGCCCAGGTTGCCCTTGAGGTGCGGGATTGCCGCATTTTGCTTTACAATGTATTTGACAAAATTGAAACAGGAAGTGATAGTTCAGTATTATATAATGACCATGAGTCACGCAGAAAAATTATGGAACTTGCGCTGGAAAGCGTGAAAATAGATATGCTGACGGTGGCACCCGGTATTAAGGTTGATTGTCTTGCTGAAGAAGAAGGCTCTTTTATCAATAGTCTTGAGAGACTCGCCCGCCACGAAGGTGCAGACATGATCATCATGGGCATCACCGGAAGCACCAGGCTTTCGCAGATTTTTATCGGCAGCAACACCTTATCTATGGTCAACAAAAACGTTTGCCCGGTAATGATCGTTCCTCCTGATGCAACATTTACAGGCATCAAGAAGATGGTGTTTACTTCAGACTTCAAAGACATTGCCACCACAACGCCCGTCAAGGCACTCCGCTCGGTGCTCGACACTTTCAAACCCTTTTTGTATATCGTCAATGTAGACAGTGAACATTATGTGGAACTGTCTGAAGATTACAAAACAGAAAGAGCAAAGCTGGATGAGATGCTGAAAGATTACGACAAAGAATACTTTTTCATTCGTATGTATGATTTCATGGAAGCGATCAACCAGTTCACGGCCGATAATCAGATCGACCTGATCATGACCGTACCAAAAAATCACTCTTTCCTTACCGGACTTTTCCGCAGTAACTATACAAAAAAACTTGCTTACCATAGTCATGTGCCGTTGATTGCCGTGCATGAATAAGACTGTTCCGCGTTATCGGTCTTCCAAGCCGCTGTATGAAAAACATAAAACTGATAGAAGTGCCCTCCGAAATCGGCGCAGGGACCCGTGGTGCAAGCCTCGGACTTGACGCAATTAAAATTGCTGCCCTTGACTTTATGAGTAACTTTTTCGTCCATTTCCCCAGTGAGAAAGTCCCGCACGAGAATAAACTGCTCTACGAGCCAATTGAATCTCCCTACGCGAAAAGGATAAAAGGCATCGCCAGCATGTATGAGAAGGTCAGCAAGGCGGTATCCGATTCGATGAAAAATAATTTCTTTCCCGTGGTTATCAGCGGTGATCACAGCATTGCCGGGGCAACCATTGCGGGAATAAAAATGGCAAAACCGAAAAGCAAACTCGGCGTAATCTGGATCGATGCCCATGCCGATATGCATACGCCCTATACCACTCCCAGCGGAAACCTGCATGGCATGCCCCTTGCAATAACAATCAACGAGGACAATGAAGACTGCGGGGTACACGAACTTGATTCCGAAACAACAAAATACTGGAACCAGCTTAAAAACCTGGGCAAGATTGCCCCTAAAGTGCTGCCCGAAGACGTCGTATTTATTTCCCTCCGGGATTTTGAGAAGGAAGAAAAACACCTGATCGAAAAGTACGGCATGAAGGTGGTGACGACCGGCGAGGTCAGAAGAAAAGGTCCGGAAAACGTAGTAAGAAGCGTCATCCGTTACCTGAGCGACTGTACCGACATATACATCTCATTTGATGTGGATTGCCTGGATTCGTCTATCAGCAAAGGAACGGGAACACCGGTCAGCAACGGTCTCCGCGAAAGGGAAGCCGAAGATCTTGTCAGTAAATTCATGCAGAACAGAAAAGTCTGTTGTTTCGAAATCGCAGAAGTTAATCCCACGCTCGACAAAGAAAACCTCATGTCGGAAATTGCGTTCAACATTCTGCAAAGAAGTGTGAACGTCTTGTTGATGAACTAAAAAAAGTACATGAGCGCTATTGCAGGTTTGGACACAACACAGATTGTGGGAATTGTTGCGGGAATATTTACAGGCGTTTCGCTGCTGCCGCAACTGATAAAAGTTTTCAAAGAAAAAAAGGCAGAGAATATTTCCATCGTTATGTTACTCATACTGATGATTGGCCTGGCGGGGTGGATCTGGTATGGTGCGCTGAAAGATGATCTGCCTATCATGATCACCAATTCATTTTCTTTTCTTATAAATGCTTTGCTGATGTTCCTTCGTTTCAAATACAAGGACAACAAATAG
Organism: Chitinophagaceae bacterium; assembly: GCA_014379785.1. Lineage (GTDB taxonomy): Bacteria > Bacteroidota > Bacteroidia > Chitinophagales > Chitinophagaceae > JACMLD01. The sequence continues at coordinate 3,702 of JACMLD010000387.1, read as the reverse complement.
TTACAGCGTTTTTTTCATGAGCCAATCGGTCTGCAGATCATCACCCAGCAAAAAGGGATGTTCGCCATATTTTTCAAAACCCCATTTGGTGTAGAAGTCTATGGCACGGTGGTTTTGCTCCCAGACGCCCAGCCAGATGATTTTTCTGTTTTCCTGGTAGGCAATTTCAATGGCTTTTTTCATCAGTGCGCTTCCCACTCCCTTACCAATGGATGAGGATAAGGCATAGATCCTTGCGATTTCTATGGCAGGCACTTCGATATTGTCTTCACCTGTATATGTGCTTTCCATAAGTCTGGCATATCCAAGGGGCTCGTCCCCGTCTGATGCGATAAAAAAAATATTGCCTGGCATGCCCACCTCTTTCTCGAGCAATTCTGTGTTGAACTGGGTGCTCATGAATTTCTCCATGTTGGCAGCGGTATTTGCTGATCCAAATGTCTCTTCAAAAGTTGTCCGGCTTATCGATGCAATAAGCGCAGCGTCTTCGCGACTTGCCAGGCGTATATTCAAAAATTTTATTTAAAAATTAAATGCAGATGTGACACCAAAAACATGCGGTTTCAAACTACCTGATATCGCCTTCATATAATTGAGTCTCACCTCAATATTTCTGTGGCGGCGGCCAACGCCGATCCGCAAACCTGCATTTGCCGAAGGTCCCATATTAAAGTCATCTTCTATAATTTCATAATAATAATTATTATACAGAGGGTCTTCAATTGTACTATTAAAGCTTCCCTGGTTGAATGCCCATCCGCCGCCGACAAAAAATCCCATTCTGCTGGTGTTTTCTTTGGTAGAGCCACGGCCAATATTGAGATTGAGCGTGACAGGCACCTGCAGCAGGTACTGGAAATCGCTGTTTGAACCCATGCTTGAACTGTAATTATAGCTGAACGAACCGGCCAAAACCAGGGGGATGCCAACAGACAAAGCTATTTTTTCGGTTTCAAGTACGTTAATACGCGGATTGTAATGAAAACCGCTGTACGCCACCGGGTCCGTGCCGGACGATTTTGAAAGGGAAAGACTGACGCCGGCACCATGCAAAAATGTCTGTGAAAAACCGGCCGACAAAAACAGGCACAAAATGGCCACCAATGAGAATTTCTTCATAAATTAAGTTTAGGAATAAGGGGATGGTTTAATTGGCGGGCAAGATAATAGTGAAGAATGAAAATTCATAAACCTGTTTGTTAATATTTTCACGAATCCGTAACTGCATGCGTTATCTCTACTCAATTTCTATACTTTTTCTGTGTCTGAATTCGGTTGCCCAGCAGGCAGAACTTGTACTTCTCAACGGCAATATTTTTACCGCCGACAATCTACGACCCTACGCTGAAGCCATTGCCATCACTGGCAATACAATAATGGCAGTGGGTTCCAATGCAGAGATATTGAATATGGCCGGTCCAAACAGCCGTCGCATCAATTTAAAAGGCAAAACAGTCATTCCAGGCATCAACGATGCACACTATCACCACTCTACTTTATACAATGCAAGGACCATTGTATATCCGAAAAACGGTGAAGAGCCAAAATGGAAAAGCATCACGGACTCAATTGTCAAAATCACAAAAAAACTCGATTCCGGGAAAATAATTTGCGGCTATTTCGGCAGCGATATTGCCACTGATACATCCATCAACAGAAACCTGCTTGACCAGTTTTCTGTCAATCATCCCATTTTTCTTTTCTCCTACTGGGGCCATACAACCATTCTTAATTCAGCCGCCATAAAATACATCGGCCTGGACGAACATTGCGCAGATCCGAAAGGAGGATACTTTGAAAGATTCAAAGACACCAATCTGATCAACGGAAGAGTGCATGAGCTCGCCCAATTTTCACTCGATTATTCAAAACTGACAAGTCCTGAACTTTTCTCGCAAAGTCTGAAGAATCTTTCGAAAGAGGCTTTGCAATATGGCATTACCACCATACAGAATATGTGTACTGCAGGAAGTCCAAAAAAATACAGCACCGTTTTAGATGAGAATATTTTTCCACTTAGAATGCGACTTATCAGGTGGTGCCTTCAGAACAGTGATGGCACACTGGCGGTGCCTGATGCAACGATGATGAGCAAAGAATTTGGTTCACCTTTATTCAGCGTATCGGGTACAAAATGGATGCTCGATGGTACCCCGATCGACCAACGGTCGGAAATAAGAGAGGGCTACCGATCACCTGATGGCTGGCATGGCAAAATGAATTTCACACCAGCCGACATCGATTCTTTTTTATGTGAGGCATCAAGGAGAAACGACCAGGTGATGTTTCATGTAGCGGGCGATAAAACGCTGGAATGCCTGCTGGACGCAATGGAGCGGCAGACGAGTATCGACTGGCCTGAAAAAAGAGTTCGCATAGAGCATGGCGATGGCATACTTCCTGATCTGATGGAAAGAGTAAAAAAACTCGGGTTGATAGTGGTGCAAAATCCAACACATTTCTCCAGCGTGATACTCTGGCATGAAAGATATAAAGGCGCAATGGAAGAATTTGCTATGCCTTTGAGAAGCCTTATCAGAAACGACATTCCCGTGGCCTTAGGATCGGACGGACCATTGAATCCATTTCTGAATATCATGCTGGCATGCCTGCACCCTTACAACCTCGACGAAGCATTGACGGTGGAAGAAGCTGTTATTGCATACACTTCCAATTCGGCCTACGCAGAAATGACAGAAAGGTGGAAGGGCCGGCTTGTGAGAGGAATGGTAGCGGACCTGGCGGTGCTAAATCAGGATATTTTTTCAGTGCCATTGCATCGTCTGCCAGCTACAGTGAGTCTGCTCACCATCGTTGATGGCAAAATTGTGTACGAAAAAAAATGATTATAAATTTTCAATTACGATAGCACTTGCTCCTCCGCCGCCATTGCATATTCCAGCCGCTCCGTATCGCGCGTTGTTTGCTTTCAGCACGTTTATCAAAGTCACAATAATTCTTGCACCACTCGCTCCAAGCGGATGCCCGATCGAAACTGCGCCACCGTGTACATTCACTTTTGCGGGGTCAAGTTTCATTCGTTTTGTATTCTCTATGCCAACAACAGCAAAAGCTTCATTCAGTTCCCAGTAGCTGATGTCTTCCATTTTCAATCCTGCTTTCTCTACTGCGCGGGGCACAGCGATGGACGGCGTGGTCGTAAACCATTCAGGTGCCTGTTCGGCATCTGCATATGAAAGTATTTTTGCAATCGGTTTTAGCCCGAGTTCGGCTGCTTTTTCACTTGTCATGAGCACCAGTGCAGCTGCGCCGTCGTTCATTGTACTTGCATTGGCAGCTGTGACGGAACCATCTTTTTGAAACGCCGGATTTAGGGTTGGAATCTTGTCGAACTTTACATTGTAAGGTTCCTCGTCCTTCGAAAACACGATGGGATCGCCTTTTCTCTGTGGGATTTGCACGGGGATCACCTCTTCAGAAAATTTTCCAGATTCCCAGGCAGCCTGGCTTCTTTTATAGCTTGAAACGGCAAAGTCATCCTGCTCCTGTCTGCTTATTCCACAATCACGGGCGCAAAGTTCAGCCGCGTTGCCCATTGCCTTTCCATCATATACATCTACAAGACCATCTTTTGCCAGACCGTCCACCAGTGTCACATCGCCGTATTTATTTCCCCATCTTGCTGAGGGTGAATAAAAAGGAACATTGCTCATGCTTTCCATTCCACCAGCCACTACAATT
>JACMLD010000386.1 GCA_014379785.1 Chitinophagaceae bacterium | reverse complement strand
TACCAGTCCGGCCACCTGCCGTGCACCATTCAATATTACTTTTTCAAATCAGACTGCCGGTCCAGGCAATCTAACCTATAACTGGGATTTTGGCAATAGTACCACCTCAACGCTCACCGATCCGGTTGCTTCTTACGCAGCGGCTGGGTCTTTTGCTGTAAAACTTACAGCGGTCAGTGATTATGGCTGTCAGGAAATCATTACAAAAAACATTGTTGTCAGCGGCAACGCTACCTCTTTCACAGCTCCTGACAGCGCATGCCTTAACAGTCCGGTCAACTTTCAGAATACCTCTTCTCCCCTTCCTGCCAGTTCGCGCTGGGTGTTCGGAGATGGCGATTCTTCTTCTGTAAATAATCCGGTCAAAACATTTACAACACCGGGTGTTTATGCCGTGAAACTGTACAGCAGTTTTCCATCTTGTGGCGATTCAGCGATAAAAAATATCAGAATTTTTCCAAATCCGGTCGCAGACTTTACGGCTCTGAAGACGGCATCCTGCCAGGCGCCACTGACCGTCAGCTTTCAGGATATATCGCCGGACGCAGTGAGCTGGCTTTGGAACTTTGGCGACGCAGGCACCAGCACACAAAAAAATCCCACGCATATTTATAACACTGCCGGGACATTTAATGTAACACTTACCATTACAGATAGCAAAGGCTGCAGGAATACTGTGACAAAAAATGGCTTCATCATTATTACCAAACCTGTTGTTGGAATTGCAAATGCCCCAGCGGGCGGTTGTGCACCTTTTACTTATTCACCTGTGTCAAATGTCAGTGCGGTAGATGGGGTGGCCAGCTATTTCTGGGATTTTGGCGATGGTGGCGCGACGAGCACCCTTCCAAACCCTTCACACACTTATGCCAGTACGGGAAACTATACGCTGAAGCTGGTGATCACTACTACGGATGGATGTAAAGACTCTGTTATCATCAACAACGCCGTAAAAGTCGGCACCCCTGCAGTGGTTGATTTTTCTTCCGCCCCCACCACTGCCTGTGCATCGGCTTCTATTCAATTCACCGACTTGTCATCAACCGGTGACCAATGGCTCTGGGATTTTGGTGATGGCACCACTTCAACCTTGAAAAATCCTTTGCATGTTTTTGCAGACACCGGTCTGTTTGATATCAAGCTGACCGTTACCAATAACGGTTGCGAGCAAACGCTTATTAAACCAGGATTTGTAAGAGCACTTCCGCCTCTTTCTGATTTTGATTTCGCGGTTAACTGTGCGAATAAATTATCGGTCAACTTTACAAATCAGTCAAAGACTGATCCGGCATATGGCGCCATCAGTTATACCTGGAGTTTTGGAGACCCGGGTAACTCAACATCAGCGGGTCCATCGCCAACTTTTGTATTTCCTGCATACGGTTCCTACAACGTCAAACTTTCAGTAGTCAATGGCGCCTGTACGCATGAAGTAACCAAGACAGTAAAGCTTGTAAACGAAACAGCTGATTTCTCAGTGAGTAAAGCAGCAGTTTGCAGAAATGAAAATGTAAGTTTTACAGCTATCAACAGCGACCCCGCGAATATTGTTTCTTACGACTGGACCATCAATGGCAGTGGTCCCATTTCTGCACCAAGAACATTCAATACTGGTTTTCCAACTACCGGATTTTATAATATTGGCCTGACCATTACTGACATCAACGGATGTACCTCCAATCGAGTCATTAATAATGCTGTTCAGGTGACCGGTCCGACCGCAAGATTTGGCACAGCCAACGATGGCGGTTGTCGCAACACCGTGGTCACTTTCAACGATTCCTCTATCAGTGTAGGTACAATCATAGAATGGAAATTTGATTTTGGTGACGGAAAAACTCAGACATTTACTGCTCCGCCTTTCACGCATGTATATGCGGATACCGGAATCTATACAGTAACGCTTACGGTAAAAGACAATATAGGTTGCAGTGATACATATGTGTCAACGGTTGGTGCAATCATCACCAAACCCAAAACAGCTTTTGGTGCGGAGTTTACCACCTACTGCCCTGGAACCCCGCTTCAGTTCAGGGATTCTTCTCTGGGCAAGGGTCTCACCTGGGCATGGGACTTTGGCGACGGAGGTACATCAACGCTCCAGGATCCATTGCACAGTTATGCAAAGATCGACAGCGTTTATAATGTAAAACTTGTTATCACAGACTCTCTCGGATGTTCCGATACTCTTACCAGGCAAAGATATATTTCTATCAAAGCGCCGAAGCCGGGACTGAACGTCACAGACACGACCACCATTTGTCCTCCACTCGAAACGAAATTCTTTTTCAATGGTAAAGACTATGAATCTTTCGTCTGGGATTTTGGTGATGGCGGACTTTCATCCCTAAAAAATCCAACGCATTTTTACAATACATATGGTACATATACAGCCACTCTGTATGTAACAGGATACGGCGGATGTATTGATTCTGCGCAGACAGTTGTAAATGTTCATAATCCTTACGCGGAGACTGTCATCAGTTATACACCGGTCACTTCATGTAACTCTTTGCTGGTCGATTTTAATCTGACCACACCATCGTCAACACGTATGACGTTTTATTTTGGAGACGGCAAGATCGATTCGTCGCAGCAAAAAGTGTTTCAGCATTTCTATCCTACTCCGAGTTTTTATTCTCCTTTCTTATTGCTGACCGATAGTCAGAATTGCGCGGTCGGCATTGGCGGACCGACCACTATCCGGGTTCTGGGAGCAGAACCAATATTTGGGATGGACAGAAAGAAGTTCTGCGACAGCGGTGATGTGTTTTTTACAAACTATACCATTGCAAACGACCCGATAACTTCATCAGTGTGGGATTTTGGCGATGGCAATACGGCGACTACAAAGGATGCAGTACACAAATACACGCAGCCGGGTTTATATATTCCGTCGCTCACGGTAACAACGGAAGCGGGTTGTACAAAAGTATTGACAGATACTGTGCGGGTACTGGCAACACCGAACCCGATCATTACGGCACCTGCAGCAACCTGTACAAATTCAATTATCAATTTTCAGGGTAATGTTGTGATACCTCCTGATACGGCTATCAGCTGGAAATGGGATTTCGGAAATGGAGTGGGGTCGAATTTGCAGAATCCAACCTATACCTATCCGGCTCCGGGCAATTATACTGTCCGCCTCGAAGCCACCAATAGCGTTGGCTGCAAAGACACTACCAGCACACCAATTACTATTTATCCATTGCCGGTTATAGATGTTATCGGAGATACCTCATTCATAGTTGGCACAGGCATCACGATACCGATGAAGTACAGCAGCAATGTAATAACTTACAGCTGGAGTCCGTCGACCAACCTGAGTTGTACAAACTGTCCATTTCCATTTGCCAAACCGCAGTTTACGACCAAATACCGTGTTGCCGTTACAGACAGCAACGGCTGTGCAAACGGAAGGGATGTGACCCTGATAGTGCTTTGTAACGACAAGAACTTTTTTATTCCAAATACATTCTCACCAAATAATGATGGCAGCAATGACCTTTTTTATCCACGCGGCCGGGGCATCGACAAAATACAGGCGATAAGGATTTTCAATCGCTGGGGCGAACCGGTTTTTGAGAAGAGAAATTTTATGGCGAATGATGCAGCAGCGGCATGGGATGGAACTTATAAGGGTAAACCTGCACCTTCAGATACATATGTATACTTGATTGATATTATTTGTGAGAATGCAGCAGTGATCACAACCAGAGGCAACGTTACTCTGCTACGATAAGTGAATTTTGAAATTTGTATGTCAAAACGGGTTGTTATGAAAAACTTTTTACTCATGATGCTTTGCGTGACTTCGCTGGGAGTCGCCGCACAGGATCTCCATTTCTCACAATTTTATGAGGCTCCGCTTCTGAGAAATCCTTCGCTGGCTGGAATTTTTAGTGGTGATGTTCGCGTGCAGATGGTCTACCGCGACCAGTGGAACAGCTTCACAAACGCTTATAAAACAGGCTCGCTCAATGCCGAGTACAAGGCACCGGTTGGTAAAGGCGATGATTTTCTTACCATCGGTCTCCAGATGTTGTACGACAAGGCAGGTACTGTGGGCTTGACCACCACCCAGATCATGCCTGCGCTCAATTATCATAAGTCGGTTAACGGCAATAAGAACAGCTATATTTCTGTGGGTTTTATGGGCGGGATAGTGGAAAAACGAATTGACCGGTCAAAGGTGACAACGAATGCCCAGTTCGATGGTGTTGCTTACAATCCGGCGCTGGCGGACGGAGAAGCCTTCGCTACTCCCAAATTCAATTATTTTGACGGGGCGGTTGGAGTGAGTTACAATTCAGTTTTCGGTACCGATGACAAGCACAGCTATTTTGTTGGTTTTGCATATCATCACCTGAACAGACCCAGAAACTCATTTTACCGGACCGCCGCGGGTGCTTTGAATCCGAAATACGTAGTTTCAGGGGGTTTGAAGTTTAATGTGGACGACTATACCTATTTCACCTTGCAGGCCGACCATTCTTCGCAGGGTACTTTTAAGGAAACAATTGGTGGCGCTTTGTATTCTTATAAAATGGGGGATTCGCCTGATGCACCGCTGTATACGCTTCATTTCGGTGCGTTTTTACGCTGGAAAGATGCCCTGATTCCGGTGGTGAAGATTGATTATGACCCTTTTTCGATCGGTCTCAGTTATGATGTGAATATTTCCCAGTTGAAAACGGTGAGTCAGGGCCGCGGAGGTTTTGAACTGAGTGTTGTCTATGCAGGCTTCCTTGACAGGTACAATTCATCTCGCGATAAGGTACTTTGTCCAAGATTCTGATTTTTCAACTTTCTTGTGTCTTGCTTTGTTAGTTTCACAAAATGAGACTATGAGCCTTTCAATTGGACAAGCTGTGCCGGAACTTCAGTTACACGACAGTGACAGAAAACTCGTCAAACTCAGAGAGAACGAATCAGTGTCGACGTTACTTCTCTTTTTCCCCCTGGCATTTACCAGTGTTTGCACAAAGGAGTTGTGCAATGTGCGTGATGCACTGGCTGTTTACAATAAAATGAAAACGCGGGTTCTGGGAATTTCGGTAGACTCCCCTGCCACACTGGCAAAATTCAAAACCGAACAGGGGATAAACTTTCCGTTACTGAGTGATTTTAACCGGGAAGCCGGCCAGGCCTTTGACTGTCTGTATGACGCGTTCGGGGGTTGGATGAAAGGGGTTCACAAACGGTCGGCATTTGTGTTTGACAGTCAAGGAATTATCAAATATGCTGAGGTTTTGGAGAATGCAGGAGAGTTGCCAGATTTTGAGAAAATTGACAAAACGTTGAAAGAACTGGCCGCTAAGTAAATTCCCTTAATTCTGGCAAAATTTCTGGCAAAAGGTTTGCATAATTACCAGAAAATCTTAACTTGTCATACTTAATAGTGCAACAAAGCGCCTATGAAGATATTTTACATAGCATCCATTATTCTAATTACATCGATTCAAGCGAAAAGCCAAACCCGCAGTTCGTCTACCCAGGACCCTGCCGCAAGGATTACCCGCTTCTATCCCAACCCTGCTGTGTCACAAATTACCTTCGACATTGAGCAAAGCACTGACAAGAATTATTCCTTCCAGATATTCAACTTCGTCGGCAAGAAAGTCTTTGAGCTGACAACTCTCAACGCCAAAACAGTGGTTAACGTCACTGATTTTTATCGCGGCGTTTATATCTTCCAGTTAAAAGACAAGACTGGTAAGACCATTGATTCCGGAAAGTTTCAGGTAGCACGGTAGGTGATCAGTTGATCAGTTGACTTGTTTGCTGCCGTCACCGCGAGCGAAGCCGAGGGGTCCCAGCCAGTAATCAATCGTTGAGTAATAATAGGGGATTCCTCCACTCCCTCTCGCTGCGCTCGAGTCCGGTCGGAATGACTGCCTACCAATCACAATACCTGCACTATCAAAAACTTCAAATAATGCGTATTCTCCATACCCCATATGATCGGATGATCGCTTGCCTGTGCGCGGTATGTAACCTGCCTTAAATTTCTTCTGGCATCTTTTGCTGCCATTTCAATGATCTCGGTAAACAGTTGTGGCTGCACCAGGTTCGTACACGAGGCCGTCACCAGAAATCCGCCTTTCTTCACGAGTTTCATGCCACGCAGATTGATTTCCTTATAGCCCGTGATTGCTTTCTGAATATTTTCGCGGCTCTTTGTAAACGCAGGCGGGTCAAGGATTACAACATCATACTGCCTCCCTTCTTTGGACCAGACCTTTAGCACGTCGAAGGCATTTACTGCCTGAAATTTACAGACATCCTGAAGTCCGTTTAGCTCAGCATTTCGCTTCGCCTGTGTTACCGCCTTTTCTGAAATATCCAAACCGAGAACGGACTTTGCGCCATAATGCCCGGCATGAATACTGAAGGTGCCGGTGTAGCAAAAAGCCTCCAGCACGTCTGCGTCATTACAAATGTGTTCAATGGCGCGGCGATTGTCCTGCTGGTCCAGAAAATACCCCGTCTTCTGACCGTTTTCTATGTCAACATGAAACTGAAGTCCATTTTCCCTGATGATAATGTTGGTATCAAATGGTTCAGAAAGAAAGCCCTTTATCTGTGGGAGTCCTTCGAGTTCGCGGACAGGAACATCGTTTCTTTCATAAATTCCTTTTGGCTTAAAAATCCTTTCCAATGCTTTTACAATGGCAGGCTTCCACACATCAATACCAAGCGCCAGTGTCTGAATCACAAAATAATCGTTGAATTTGTCAATGATCAATGCAGGAAGATAATCGGCTTCGCCAAACACCAGCCTGCAATTTTCGGTATATCCCAATTTGCTTTTATACGCCCAGGCTTCGCTCAACCTGTTATAAAAAAATTCTTCATCAATGGTCTCATTTTTTGACCTTGTCAAAAATCTGACGAGTATCTGTGAAAGCGGATTCATGTACCCTTTCCCAAGAAATTTACTGTCATGTGTGTAGACTTCGGCAATCGTGCCCCCTTCTGCCGGTCCCTCTACCCGGTTGACCTCATTGGCAAAAACCCAGGGGTGTCCATTCTCAATTCTCCGGCTGATTTTCTTATTAAGGAAAACTTTTGTCATAGCCGGCAAAGGTAAGGTGAACTTAACCGGAGAAAACGGGACAATTTGTCCAGCTATGATGCTTGGCAGAATAATTGACAACGTACATTTGCCCGTTCAAAATTCATTTTCTGTCAATTTGTTAGTGTTATGAAAGAAAAAGATGTAAAAAAAGACGAATCTGTTCAGAATCAATCTGTTAACAGCGAAGCTGCCGACGCGGCGGAAACAATTACTGCAGAACAACGCACCAATGACAGTCACCATGAAGAACTTGAAAAGGAAAGAGCACAGGTGCTGGAATACAAAGACAAGTATCTCCGTCACGTGGCCGAGTTTGATAATTTCCGCAAGAGAACTGCCAAGGAGAAACTCGAACTGATTCAGACTGCGGGGAAAGAAGTGATTTCGTCATTGCTGGACGTGCTGGATGATTCGGAAAGAGCGCAGAAACAGCTGGCTTCTACGGATGACATTCAGCAGGTGAGAGAGGGCGTTTCGCTCGTATTTGGAAAGTTTAAGAATACACTTCTTTCAAAGGGTCTTAAAGTGATGGAAAGCATTGGACAGGAATTCAATCCGGATATACACGAGGCGATTACCGAGATTCCTGCTCCATCAGAAGACATGAAAGGAAAAGTACTGGACGAAGTTCAAAAGGGATACTATCTGAATGATAAGATAATCCGTCACGCGAAAGTGGTGGTTGGTAAATAAATAACGGAAGATAAAAGTGTTTAAGCGCTCATGAAAAGAGATTATTATGAGATTCTTGGTGTGACGAAATCCGCCACAACCGAGGAGATCAAAAAGGCATACCGCAAGGTGGCTATGCAGTTTCATCCTGACAGAAATCCGGGCGATAAGTCTGCGGAGGACAAATTCAAGGAAGCTGCTGAAGCCTATGAGGTGTTGAATGATGC
>JACMLD010000385.1 GCA_014379785.1 Chitinophagaceae bacterium | reverse complement strand
GGATGGCAGGGTAAAGTATATGAAAGGGGCTTTCAGGGTCGTTGTTCCATCCCGGGACAATTTTTCCGATATAGAGATATGGTATCGTGAGGACAGAAGGCATTTCAATCATGCGCTTTTTGTACACGAGCTGCAGAATCATCATTATTCGATGACGAAGGTGGAGTTGAATATGGCTTGATTGGTTGGGTTGTTGAATAGTTGAATCGTTGATTTGTTGACTGTTTGATCCGTTGACTGGTTGACTCGGTGTCTGTTGGCCAGCCGTGTTGCCGTCATTTCGACTCCGGCCCGAAGGGCCAGGGCGGAGAAATCCCTCCTAAAACTCAACGTATTGATTGTCAACAGCTTACTTGAAACCTGTCTTTTCGCATGACCCATTCTTTCCTCAAATAAGAATTCTATTGATCAAGTTTTTATAATTCTCATAGAATTCTCCTATCTTTGCACACCCAAAAAATATGGCAAAACAGGCACTAATTAAACAGGATGGAGTTATCGTAGAAGCATTGAGCAACGCAATGTTTAAGGTTAAGTTGGAGAATGGACATGAGATACTGGCCACTATTTCGGGGAAGATGCGGATGCACTACATCCGTATTTTGCCGGGGGATAAGGTAGGGGTGGAGATGAGCCCCTATGATTTGAGTCGCGGAAGGATCATTTTCAGGTATAAATAAGACAAAAATAAAGTCATGAAAGTTAGAGCATCCATTAAAAAACGCAGTGCTGATTGCAAGCTGGTAAAGCGCAAAGGCAAGCTGTTCATCATTAACAAGAAGAACCCGCGTTACAAGCAGAGACAGGGATAATCCTGAGGTGCAGGCTTAGACCTTAAAGTAAAGTAAAAATCGAAAACAGAAATAACTATGGCTCGTATTGCCGGTGTTGACTTACCAAAAAATAAAAGAGGAGAAATAGGCCTGACCTATATCTTCGGTATTGGACGTGCTACTGCACAGTATATACTCGGCAAGGCTGAGATTGATCTGAGCAAGAAAGTAAACCAGTGGGATGATGAAGAATTGAACGCAATTCGTAACATCATCAATACGGAATTTAAAGTAGAAGGTCAGTTGCGCAGTGAGGTGCAGATGAGTATCAAGCGTTTGCTGGATATCGCCTGCTACCGTGGCTTGCGTCATCGTAAAGGTCTTCCCGTCCGCGGTCAGCGCACACGTACCAACAGCCGTACGCGTAAAGGAAAGCGTAAGACAGTTGCCGGTAAGAAGAAGGCACCTAAGAAATAATTCTCAGGCTCAGCGTATGCTGGGCCTTTTGAACATCTATATGCACCGGTTTTTACCGGACTGGTTTAGATCCCTGGTGCAGGGGGAGAACGGGTTCGGGTTTTGTCCAGCAATGGCCGGAATCAATCATTATTAAAGATTACCTATTTCAAACATGGCAAAAGCACAAGCAAAGGGTCAGCAGGGCAACAACGCCAAGGCTGCAGCGAAAAAAAGAATCGTAAAGGTCGACAGTTACGGCGATGCACATATCAGTGCAAGTTTCAACAACCTCATCATCAGTCTTACCAACAAGCAGGGTCAGGTTATTTCCTGGTCATCTGCCGGTAAAATGGGTTTTAAAGGTTCAAAGAAAAACACTCCATACGCAGCACAGATGGCAGCATCTGATGCAGCAAAAACTGCGTTTGACGCGGGTCTTAAAAAAGTGGATGTATATGTCAAAGGTCCTGGTTCAGGCCGTGAAGGTGCTATGAGAGCGCTTTCTCAGTCAGGCATCGAGATAGTTATGATTAAAGATGTGACTCCGCTTCCACACAATGGTTGCCGTCCACCAAAGAAAAGAAGAGTTTAGTTTTTATTCTTCCCGCTACGGTGGGAAGGTATATTTATAACCGGGTGCACAATTAATTTTAGATTTTTACTGATTGTGTACCGTCATTAAAAAATCAAACAAATACTATGGCACGTTACACTGGTCCAAAGACCAAAATTTCCCGCATTTTCGGAGAGCCGATTCTCGGCAATGGTAAATGGCTGAACAAAAACAGTAATCCTCCCGGACAGCACGGTGCATCACGCAAACGTAAGAGTCTTGGAGAATATGCTTTGCAGCTTCGTGAAAAACAAAAGGCTAAGTACACTTATGGTGTGCTCGAGCGCCAGTTCCGCAAAACATTTGAAGAAGCTTCACGCCGCAAAGGTGTTACCGGTGAAAACCTCATCAAGTTGCTGGAAGCCCGTCTCGACAATACAGTTTTCCGTCTCGGTATCGCTCCTTCACGTCCGGCTGCCCGTCAGCTCGTAAGCCATAAGCACATTACAGTGAATGGCGACGTGCTGAACATACCTTCATTCCAACTGAGTGCAGGTGATGTCATTGGACTGAAAGAAAAAACAGCAGGACTCACAGGAATCACCAGCCAGATCCGTGGCAAGAATCCAAAGTTCAACTGGCTTGACTGGAACGAAACTGAACAAACCGGTACGTTCATCGCATACCCTGAGCGTGAAAGCGTTCCTGAGAATATCAAAGAACAACTGATCGTGGAGCTTTACTCTAAGTAATCCTTGCGGGCACAACATTTTAAAAACTGAAATTTCAAATATGGCCATCTTAAATTTCCAGAAACCTGACAAAATCGTGTTGCAAAAAGCAACTGATTTTGAAGCTCAATTTGAATTCCGTCCTTTGGAACCCGGTTTTGCTGTAACCGTTGGCAACTCTCTTCGCAGAGTTCTGCTGAGTTCACTGGAGGGATACGCTATTGTTGGTATCCGGATTGAAGGCGTGGAGCATGAATTTGCTACCATCAAAGGTGTAACTGAAGATGTAACCGAAATCATCCTCAACCTGAAACAGGTGCGTTTCAAAAGAAGCGTAGACCATGAGGTTGCAAACGAGAAGATTTCCCTTCACATAAAAGGTAAAACAGAATTTACAGCGGGCATGATCCAGGAAGGCACCCAAAGCTTCCAGGTGATGAACCCTGAACTGCTCCTCTGCACAATGGATTCAAGCTCAAAACTTGACATCGAACTGACCATCGGCAAAGGCCGTGGTTATGTACCCGCAGAAGACAATAAGGTAAAAGATGCACCGCTGGGTTATATTCCGATCGATTCTATCTACACTCCCATAAAGAATGTAAAATACACGATTGAGAATACCCGTGTTGAACAGCGCACCGACTACGAGAAACTGATCATGGAAGTTTCGACAGACGGTACCATTCACCCGGAAGAAGCTGTTAAACAGGCTTCAAGAATTCTCATCCAGCATCTGATGATCATCACTGATGAGAACATCACTTTCGACAATAAGGAAGAGAAGAAAGAAGACCTGGTTGACGAACAAACCTTGCAGCTCCGCAAGATACTGAAGACACCACTCGAAGATCTCGATCTTTCTGTTCGTGCCTTCAACTGTCTCAAGGCAGCAAAAATCAATTCACTCAGCGAGCTGGTTCAATACGAGCAGGAAGATCTTATGAAGTTCCGCAACTTCGGACAGAAATCCCTTGCAGAAATTGAGCAGGTACTCGGAGAAAGAGGTTTGCATTTCGGTATGGATCTGAGCAAACTCGGACTGGATAAAGAAGATTATTAATTTCTATTCACTAGTACCTCACAATTCCTGACACGGTGTGAGGGAATATAAAAACTCAAAGTCATGCGTCACGGCGACAAAATCAAAAATCTCAGCAGGACGGCTTCTCACAGAAAAGCCCTCCTTAGCAATCTGGCATGTGAACTCATCAATCACAAGCGCATTGTAACTACGCTCGCAAAAGCAAAGGCTTTGCGTGTATATGTAGAACCATTGATTACCAAGGCTAAAGAAAACACTACGCACCAGCGTCGTGTGGTTTTCAGCTACCTGCAGGACAAAGAGGCAAGTAAAGAACTCTTTGGTGCAGTAGCAGAAAAAGTAGCCGGCCGTCCAGGTGGTTACACACGTATCATCAAGCTTGGTGCAAGAGTTGGTGACAACGCCGAACAGGCAATGATCGAACTGGTTGATTTCAACGACGTCTACGGTAAAACTGCAGAAACAAAGGCAGAACCGGCAAAAAGAACCCGTCGCGGTGCCAGCAAGAAAAAGGCCGACGCAGCTACTACAGAAGAAGCAGCAGAACCAAAAGAGACAAAGGAAGCTTAATTCCCTTCTCTTCCCGATATCAACCCCGTTCTTCCAGAGCGGGGTTTTTTTATGAAAAAAATATCGGCAAAAAACCACCGATTGTTTTTCTTTGCAAAACTTTTCTATACAAACATGCCCGATCAATCACAACAGCCAGCGATACTAGTACTTCAGGACGGAACCGTTCACTACGGCCGTGCATTTGGTGCCACCGGTACCACCACCGGGGAACTTTGTTTCAATACCGGCATGACCGGTTATCAGGAAGTGTTTACAGACCCCAGCTACTACGGCCAGGTCCTCATCATGAACAATGCCCATATCGGCAACTACGGCGTGAATGACCTCGATATTGAATCAAGCGGTGTAAAGATACTCGGACTGATAGGCAGAAATCTCGAGGAGCAATTCAGCAGAAAACAGGCAAAAGGCACGTTGAGCGACTACCTGAAAAAAAGCAATATTGTTTGCATAGAAGGGGTGGATACCCGTGACCTGGTTGCACATGTCCGCACAAAAGGAGCGATGAACTGTATCATCTCTTCAGACATAGATGACGTGGAAGAATTGAAGAAAAGACTTGCAGGAGTACCCGATATGAATGGACTTGAACTCGCAAGTATAGTGTCTACCAAAGAATCATATGAAGCGGGAGATCCAAACAGCAAGGTGAGGATCGCCGTCATGGATTATGGGGTGAAGAAAAATATTCTGCAATGCATGACTGAAAGAGGTGCATTTGTAAAAGTATTTCCCGCAAAGACTGCAGTTTCCGAATTGAAAGCTTTCAATCCCGATGGCTACTTTATTTCCAATGGTCCCGGTGATCCATCCGCAATGGGATATGCCATTGATACGGTGAAAGAAATACTGCGTGAAGAGAAGCCATTGTTTGGTATTTGTCTCGGACA
Organism: Chitinophagaceae bacterium; assembly: GCA_014379785.1. Lineage (GTDB taxonomy): Bacteria > Bacteroidota > Bacteroidia > Chitinophagales > Chitinophagaceae > JACMLD01. The sequence goes on along the minus strand of JACMLD010000385.1, from coordinate 434 downwards.
TCAGCTACTCGCACTTGCCAATGATATTCCAACTTTTAAAATGCATCATGGCCATCGCGGACTCAACCATCCCGTGAAAAATCTCATCACAGGAAGAAGTGAAATCACTACGCAGAATCACGGATTCGGCGTAGACGGCGAGGCAGTAAAGAAGTCAGCAAATATAGAGGTGACGCATGTCAACCTGAATGACCAGTCCATCGAAGGAATCAGGGTGAAAAACAAACCTGCTTTCTCTGTGCAGTATCATCCGGAAGCCACTCCCGGCCCGCATGACAGCAGGTATCTGTTTGATGATTTTATGAAATTGATCGAAGGGAATAAATAGGCTCGAAATGAGTTATTTTTAGACATGCATATCGCAATAATAAACGGCCCGAATCTAAACCTGCTCGGTAAGCGGGAGACAGATATATACGGTAACATGCCCTTCG
>JACMLD010000384.1 GCA_014379785.1 Chitinophagaceae bacterium | reverse complement strand
TACCAATGACCCGACTGCACACGCCGAAGTAGTAGCTATCCGGGATGCCTGCAAAAATCTGTCGGATTTTCAACTCGAAGGCTGTGAAGTTTATACTACCTGTGAGCCATGCCCGATGTGTATGGGTGCGATTTACTGGTCCAGACCATCAGCAGTTTATTTTGCTGCCAGCAGGGAAGACGCCGCCCGCGCGGGTTTCGACGATTCAATGATTTACGATGAACTAACCTGTCCGCTGGACCAGCGAAAAATAAGCATGACCCGGCTTGACAATTCCGCTGCACTCGCGTTATTCAGCGACTGGCAACAAAAGCCGGACAAAACTGCTTACTGAATAAAATAGACTTTTCTGATCTTGTTTCCTTCAATTTCATAAATAGCAATTGCCGACAACGGTTGTTTGCCAAATCCGGTGACCAATTCATGATCGATGATCGTATTGCCGTTTATGATTCTTTTTACGATATGGCAATGCAGTTCCGGTACTTTGTCAAACCAGGAATAGTTCTTTCGCATTTCAGCTTTCCCTTTGCTCACCAACTTGTTTGGAAATTCATAGAGCTCAATATCCTCAGCATACGGTTCCAGAAATGCTTCCAGGTTTCTTCCATTGTAAGCATTGAGCTGGCGATCTACCAATGCCAGTGGGGTTTCTTTAAGAATGCTGTCAGGGCTTAGCATATTCCCTTTGTGAAATATCAAATCAATTTTTGACAAAGCCTGCAGGTTTTCTGCAGGGTTTGAGGAAAGCAACAGCAGTTCCGCATCCTTACCGGTTTTTACACTTCCTGTTTCCTTGTCTTTTGCCAGCACTTTTGCCCCGTTGATTGTGGAAGCCTGTAAAATTTGCCAGTTGCTCATGCCAGCAATCTTCATTGCAGAGAGCTCTTCGAAATATGAACTGGCATGATGTGTACCGATGTTTCCTGCATCGGTGCCCGTAGCTATTATTACACCTGCTTTTACCATGCGGGATAAATTCGCCCAGCGGAGGGTGTCTTCTTTTCTTGAACTTTCTACATATCTTTTTCCGGCAAGCCGGTATTGTTTTACCATGTTTGTGTCTGCCAGATGTTTCAGATCAAAGACAGAACCAATCTGCGCAGGGTTGGCAATGGTGTAGTCTGTGAGTGAATAGTTTGTAGCCTGTGCGAACACTTCACCATAATGTGTTGCAACGGTAAGGGTGGGAATGACCACTGTCTTTTTCTTTACCAGCAGTTGCAACAGACTGTCGCTCACGGGTCCGTCATCTACACCATGGACCAGAAAGTCGGCTCCGTTTTCTACCGCCAGTTTAGCGGCAATTCTTTCTGTTGCGTGGACAGCCACCCTCAGGTTGTTTTTATGTGCCTCGTCGATACTGGCTTTTACTATCGGCAGGAATTTTATTGCATTCTGCTCGGGAGTGCCCGTGCCCGTTGCTATGATATACCAAATCTTTATAAAGTCGGGTTTTGAAGAAAGCATGTCTCTGACCTGAGCTCTTGCGTCTTCTTCATTTTTTACTTCTCTGAATGGCTCGTCGTTTTTCAGATCGCGATATGCTGGCGGCTCCCATGTGGTAATCAGCGGCCCTGTCATGAAAATGCCAGGCGTGTGTGCCTTCAGGGCCATCGTATCTCTCTGTTTTAAGAAGTTGAGAGTTGAGCCCACATCTATTACTGTGGTAATTCCTGCCTTCAGGTATCTGCGCGAAAAGTCGTCCATGTTCCGATGTGCCCAGTCGATTTCTTCCAGGTACGGCCTGTATTTGCGCAGGTCAATGGCATCGGGTCGTGCATAAACTCCACCGCTTTGAAAAAAATGAATATGTGCATCAACAAGGCCGGGCATAAGAAATTTTCCTTTGCCATCAATCGGAGTAGCACCCGCTGGTAATTTGAATTTTGATGAAGGCTTGATATTGCTGATTTTGCCATCTTTTATTTCGACGGTCTGGTCTGCAATTATTTTTTGAGTTTCGACATCCAAAACCGAAACATTTGTGATAAAGGTTTGCGCGCCTGCAAGGGCAGGAAAGAATAGGAGCAACAAAAGAATTCGCATTGATGTTGATTTATAGGCTTGTAAACTGTCCATGATATATTCTACCGTCGATGGATACACGCAAAAGATAATGCCCTTTTTTGAGATTTGCTTCAACAAATACTGTATTTCCCGGCAGCCTGTATTTTTTATCATATACTTTTTTGCCACTGAGATCCGAAATTTCCAGTAACGCTTCTGAGCCGCCCGCAGGCAACTCCATCTGAAAGGCCCGGCCATTGCCGGGGTTTGGAAATACCTTCAATGGCAACCCGGCGTCGCGGTTCACCGATACTACTGGCGACATCTTTGACATTCCGTCTTTGTCGACCATGCTGATTCGATAATACATTTTTCCAGGGGCCGGATTGTCATCATAAGCAAAATAAGCACGCAGCCCATTGCTTTCTCCTGCCGCAGGTACGCTCTTCATTGTGGTGAAGTGCTGACCATCGTTTGAGCGCAGGATATCGAAATGGCTGCTGTTTGCTTCGGTTCGGGTTTGCCAGTCTATTCTGACTCTTTCTTCTTCTGATTTTGCTGTGAGCTTAACAAGCGAGACAGGAAGTGCGGCCGATGTGGTAAAGCTTCGTGTATCGGTTCTGATGTTATTCACTCCATCGGATACGGTGGCATACCATTCGTATTCCGTCATTGGCTGCAAGCCTGGCCAGGTGAAACTTGTAGTGCCGGATGCATTCGTATTCGACGCGAGAAGCGAAAAAGTCGGGGACAGGTCTACGTCGAGCGAAAACTGGCTGTCGGCATCGGTCTCGAATATGCCAAGTTTTGTGGAATAGGTTCTTACATTCATTTTGTTGGCGGCAGGATCCATCGTCATTATCCTGAACCAGCCGTCACCGCCGTTTGCGCGTGACTGATAATCAGAAAGTATGGTATGTACAGCTTTGCCGAGATAGGTATCCGTACGTCTTCCTTCGCCACTTACGTGGCCGCACAACATCACTACCAGATTAGAATTGTCTTTCAGTTCATCATATATTTTTTGGCCAGGGCCGCCGAAACTGCCGCCGGTTCCGGTATTCATTAGCCAATGACTTGACACAATACCTCTTCTGTTTCCATAAACTTTCAAAAGGCTGTCGGCCCATGCCGTGACATTATTGAGTGCAGCCTGTTCGTTTGCATCTGAATTGTCATTGTATTCGAAACTGATATGAATGAAATCTACTCCGCTCGCACTGAAAAGCTCGAAGTGATTGTCGCCATCTGTATTGCTGTAATGTCCACCATAATAGGGTCTGCCCGACATCCTTGCTTCTCCAAAAAACTGGTTGAAATAAAAGCTTACACTGGCTGGGTTTCCTATTGTTGACTGATCGTGGTTGCCAACAGATATTGAGTAGGGAACGCCGTGGGGGATGGGCACATTAGGGCTCTCTATCGTTTTCATGGCAGTGTCTGCCCTTTGCCATTCAACGAGTACATCTCCGTTTTGAGTGCAGTCTCCCAACTGGGTGACAAAGACAATATTGCTGTCAACCCGGTTTGCGGCGATCCAGGTTGTCTGCTGTTTGAAAAAGAGGTTTTGACCGCCGTTGGTGCCTTGTGGCTCTGCGGTATAAAACTGGGTGTCGGGAATTCCGATGATATTAAACCCTGGCCTGAGCTGGTCGACAACTGGTTTTTTTCTTCCAAAAAACTGGACAGTCAGCGGTTCATTGAGGGGGTCGCTTACATCGATTGAAACTACTGGTCCATTAAAACCTGCGGCCTGGTCAGGAGGATTTGGGTTAGTGGGTTCCGCCGGTGCCGGATTAAAACCCAATGCGCTGAAAGTTGCACCTACAATGCTTCCCGCCGGGTTGCCGGCTACGTTGTTGCCGAGTATAGTTGCGGAGCCTTCATTCATCTGATAATGCGCAACGAGTCCCATCGTCACCGCTGGGGTAGTGTACCAGGAAGAAAGCAACTGTGCAGGTGTTCTGACTATATTCCAGACTCTGACCTCATCCATTTTTCCTTTGAAGTATCCTGCATTGTTGCCTTCTGCGGTACCGCTATAGTTGATAGCAGAGGCAATGACCAGTGGCGCGTTGCTCTCCGATTCCGGATCATTTGCCGGGCTGGTGCCGGTAATTGGTGTGGTACCTGCAGGCACACCATTTACAAAAAATGACCATTGCCGGATTCCGCTGGTTACGTTGCAGGTGACTGCGACATGTGTCCAGATATTGTCTGGAATCACTCCGATACTTGTGCCAGGATGATTACCCCCATTCTGATTGTCCTCATAATCTGCGAGCAGCCTGTTGTTAGCCGGATCGTAGCCGAAATAATAATTGACTTCGCGGGTGGGTACATTGTCGAGATCGGAACGACCCTTGGTAATAAGCGGAATAATGGCGGGATGACCTCCTGATCCTGTGGAGCCGGTGATGCCAGCGCCTTCTGTCTTTACCCACGCTTCAAGGGTGAAGTCGCTCAGCCGGAGTACGCTGGCAGTGCCCATTTTCGCATGATTGCCATTGCCGTTGAATACAAGTGACTGCGCCTGCATCAGGAATGGGAATACCAAAATAGCAGAAAGAAAAAATTGCTTTTTCATATGCCTGGGGTTGGAACGTTAATGTGATGCGATCAGCATTGGTAACGGTTCCACATGGATATGATATTGCAGGAATGAGGCGTCTGCCATCTGAAGATAATAAATTTACCTGGATTGCTGCAATCGCAGGATCATGAAAACAGCTACGACCACCAGAACGATGATGAGGATAAGCGCAAGATACACCCAGGAATATTCCTTCACCCGGCGCTTCTTTTTCCGGTTCTTTTTTTCTTCCAGCTTTTTGTGCAGGTCAGTGTTAAGTTGCTCAACAAGACTTTCAAGGTTTTTCTTGTTGGACAGGCCGGACAGACCTTCCATGGCATCGTTGACAAATTCATTTTCAGCCATCAGCTTTTCAATCTCATGACTCTCTTCGGCAGACAGGTGGCCGGCCAGATAGTCCATCAGACGCTGATTGTCGATGTCTTTATTGCTGTTGGATAATATGTTTATCAGGTCTTTTATGGCGTTTTGAGTTTTTTTTCAATCAGTAACTTAAGATTTCTTTTGCCATTCTGGATATGACTTTTTACCTGCATCATGGTATGTCCTGTGGCATCGGTTATTTCCTGGTAGGATTTTTTGTCAAGATAAAACAGCGTCACGCATTGTTTTTGATCGGTGTTCAGCTCGTGAAGGGCAATTTCCATTGAACTGAGCAACCGGTCTTTGTCGAGATAAGTTTCAATCCCCGTGTCTTCTGCTGCGAGAAAAGTATCCTCGGTCAGCTCCACCGGAATCTTCCCCTGGCGGTCCCGGAGTTTCATGAGACAGTGGTTTTTGGCCACCATATAAATCCAGCTTTTGAAGTATTCCACCTTATACTTATGCAGCTCATTGATCGCCTTCAGAAACACCTGCTGCACCGCATCTTTGGCTTCTTCTTCATTTCGCAGATATTTCATACATACACCGTAAAGCAACAGGGTGAACCTTTGCAAAACCAGGCCAAGCCATTTGTTATCACGGTCTGCATAAAAATTTTCCAGCAGTTCGTTATCAGTGATATGTTGGTACCGGTCTTTATTCACATTGAAAAGATAATATGTTTTCTCATCTTTTATGATGCATGAATCCCGATATTTCACAACAGGCAGCCCCAAAATTTCCTGTATTTTGCGGAAAGTAATTTTTTCTTATGCTTTACGCAGTGTGTTCGGTACCGTTAGCCCCTATTTACAAGCAGCCGGGTTTTCTCGGCGAAATGAGCAGTCAGTTACTTTTTGGTGAACAGGTGACTGTAACCGATACATCCGGTAAGTTGTGGCTGAAGATTGACTGTAATTTTGATGGTTATACCGGGTGGATAACACGGCACCAGGTCACAGAGATTGACCGTCCGGCTACAGTCGAGCCGCTGCTGGTGACCGAATTGCTCGCCAGGATTGAGTATCAGGGCAGCGCGATGCACATTCCGCTCGGCTCCGACATTTCGTCTATAGATTACCGTTATATACCCGCCCCGCCGGCGACCGAAAATGAATCTGACACCAACAAGTTTGTGCGTTATGCCATGATGTTATTGAATGCACCCTATCTCTGGGGCGGGAGAAGCATACTGGGTATAGACTGCAGTGGATTCGTGCAAGTCGTGTTTAAGCTCTGCGGCATTCCTTTGCTGCGCGACGCCCACGAACAGGCAACGCAGGGGGAGGCAGTAAACTTTTTGCAGGAAGTGATACCGGGCGACCTGGCATTTTTTGAAAATGAAGACGGTCTTATTATCCATGTTGGGATGCTGCTGGACACTCACTCAATCATTCACGCAGCAGGCAAGGTGAGAATTGATAAGATAGACAACCATGGAATTGTGAACGCTGAAACAGGCGAGCGGACCCACAAACTCAGGATAATAAAAAGGATGAATTAATCCTACTTGTCAAAGAATAGCATCTTCCCTGCAACGATCAGCAGCACACCTGCGAATATCTTTTTTACCACCTCCTGCGG
>JACMLD010000383.1 GCA_014379785.1 Chitinophagaceae bacterium | reverse complement strand
TTACCAGTGCTATGACTCCAATAAACCATGCAGTCTTGTAGAACACCGTATCAATATGAATCTGCAGCATATTTGTCTCCACATTCCAGTTCGCCGGATCATGGCTCGCCTTGTAAAAAAACTGATAATCACCTCCGCGAAGATTGGTGTAGCTGATATTTCTGTCCTGGGTGTAGATCCATTCCTTGTTGAATGGGTCCAGCCGATACGCATAATATACTTTACCGGGATTTGAAAAATTATCAAGCGCAGTAAGCTGGATGGTAAAAAAGTCCTGATCGTATTTCAAGGAGATGCTTTTCACCTGCTCAAAATTCACCTTGGTTGCGATTGGGTCATTGAACACCCTAAAGTCGGTAATGTAAAGTCTTTGTGCGGCAAACTTTCTGCCCTGGACCAGCCTGGGATCAAAGACAAAAAATCCGCGGTAAGTGGGATAGATAAATTTTCCCGATATGGTAGTCGCGGCTGTCTGATCATTCAATTCGTTGGTTGGCAAACCATCGGTTATATCGAAATTGAGAAAATTCTTTCTTGATGTGTCGAGCATGCTGATGCCGTTTCCCGTGGCCACCCATAGTCGATTCGACTGGTCCACCCGTAGAGCCGAGGTCTTGTTTGAAGACAGTCCATGTGAAGTTGCATAAACAGAAAACTTTTGTGATTTGCGATCAAAGCGGTTCAATCCATCACGTGTGGAAATCCAGAGAATGCTTTTTTTGTCTTCAGCAACCGAAGTGACAAAATTACTTGAAAGACTGGTGGAGTCGTTTTCGTTGTGCAAATAATGTATTGCCGTATTGTCGTTTGGACTGAAATGGATGAGTCCGCCATTGTACATGCCTATCCAGAGATCGCCGGCACTGTCCTCAAAAATATTTCTAACATTGGTGCCGAACATCTTATTGATATCCGGATTGTCTGTGGGGCTTATAAACTTTTGTGTGCCATAGTCAAATTTTTGCAGTCCGCCTGTGCCGCCGGCATAAAGAGACCCATCTCTTGTCGCCAGCAGTGCCCATACGAAAGAACTGTGGAGAGAGTCGGATTGATTGTAAATGGTAAACTTTCCGGTTTGCGGGTCGTAACGGTTGAGCCAGTTACCCGTGCCGATCCACACATGCCCTTTGTGGTCTTCAGCAAATGAACGGATGGTATTAAAAGAAAGCAATGAAGGATTCTTTTCGCTGTTGTAATGATTTTTATAGTGCCCGGTGAGGGTATCGTACACCGAAATGCCTTTTGATGTACCGAACCACAGATTGCCCCTGCTGTCCTCCATTGCAGCCCTACCCCAGTCGTGCAGAAGCGAATGGCTTTCCGAAGTTGGTTGAAATGTTGTGAACGTTGGTGGGGCAGGATCAAATCTGTCGCTTCCATATCCCTCTGAGCCGATCCATATATTGCCTCTGGCATCCTGGTAAATATGATTGATGCTGGTACCGGCAATACTGGTTTTTAAAAGGGGGTCATGTACATAGTGGTGAAAGCGATCAACCGCAGGCATGTATACGCTGAGACTGGAGGTAAAACCACCAACCCAGACATTGCCGCTGATATCGGTAAACATGGACAGTGCCCTGTTTTCTTTCCAGTCCCTTTGCGTTTCGGTAAAATCATGGTAATCTTTGGTCTGCCCCGTAGCAGGGTTATATTTCACAATGACCGAATTTGTAAACCCGCAGCCCATCCATATAAAGCCATCGTTGTCTTTTGTAACCGCCGTAATCACGGAGGTATTGATGTCTGCATGGCCCCGTACTGCCTTATTATTTCCGGGTGAATTGAGCTGCTGTGTTCGATAATTGAATACATGCAATCCCTTCTGGGTGGCCAGATAAAGTAGTCCCTTTACCGAATCCAGAGAAAAATCATTGATTCGTCCCGATATATTATTTCTAAGCGAAGTGTCCGGATGGTCGCGGTAATGATTAAACTTTCCGGTGGTCTTTTCAAAGCTCATCAGGCCGGCGGAAGTGGCCAGCCAGAGTCGACCGTTCTCCCCTTCCTTCATTTTGACAACAGATGCATTGAAGGGGGTTGGAAAATTGGTGAATGAATTGCCTGCATAGTTGAATAAACTGAGCCATCTTTCATTGCCTATCCATACATTTCCGGAATGGTCGGTCAGCAGGCTCCAGCTGAAGTTGCCGGCAATTGATCCTGAATCGTTCCGGTTATGAAAAAACTTTTTTACCTCATAACCATTGTATCTGCACAGTCCATATTGAGTGGCCAACCAGATATATCCGTATTTATCCTGCGTGATTGCCTTGACGGTGCCGTCTGTCAGTCCGTTCTCGGTAGTGAGGTGTGAAAACCTGATTTGCGGTGCTTGTGAAAATGCTGAAGAAATTGATATAAGGAAAATAAAAAGGCAGAACACTTTGCATGAAATGTGTTGAAGAACCAGCTGGTATATTCTATCAGATGTCAGAGGACAGGGTTGATTGACATACTTAAAGATATCTTTTTCGAAGTAGATTTTTTCATAGCTTGATTGTGCAGAGGATTTTTATAAACTTTCTGTGATATTTGAAAGCCTCGTGCGAATAATAAGGTCAAATGTCAACTCCCGAACAGTCTGAGCAATTTTTACAGGTCCTGGAAGCCCACAAAGGGATAATCTATAAGGTTGCCAATTCGTATTGCAATGATACGGAAGAAAGAAAAGACCTTATACAGGAGATGTCTGTGCAGCTATGGAAGGCTTTTGCCAGCTACCGTCCCGAATACAAATATTCCACATGGATTTACAGAATTGCCCTGAACGTGGCCATTTCATTTTATCGCAAAAAAACACTGCGAAGAACGAATCCCATTTCTGAAACCATACTGAACATCGGAGAGGAAGCGGACCATACAGACACTGCTGAGCGAATGTTTTTGCTGCAAAAATTCATCGCAGGGCTTAAAGAGATCGACCGTGCGCTCATGCTGCTGTACCTCGAAGAAAAATCTCATCGCGAAATTGCCGACATCATGGGTATTTCTGAATCAAATGTGTCTACCAAAATTGGGAGGATAAAACTCGAACTGCGACAAAAATTTTCAAACTTAAAATAATTTATATGGAAGCAAATGAAATCATAGCGCTTTGGAAATCTTATGACAGAAAACTCGATGAAAACCTGTCTCTCAACCGTCGCAATGCCATTGATATCACAAAGATCAAGGTTCGTTCTTTTTTGTCGTCTATGAAACCGATTAAGATATTCACCCTTCTAACTGGAATATTATGGGTGGTATTTGTTGATTTCATTATAATCAAAGCATGGCCTGGTGCAAATATTTTTTTTCTGGGATCAGCCATGATACAGGTTTTGCTTACGAAATTTGCAATCGGTGTCTACTTATATCAGCTATATCAAATCTATCAGTCAGGTATAGACGAACCGGTGGTGGCGACACAGTCGAGACTGGCTTCACTGCAATCATCTACCATTCTTGTTACCCGCATACTTTTTCTGCAGCTACCGGTCT
>JACMLD010000044.1 GCA_014379785.1 Chitinophagaceae bacterium | reverse complement strand
ATGGCGTTGTGAACGAATGAGTTGCTAAGCAGGTCGGGCGATATGGCGCTGAAATAGGCAAAACTGTTGGAGAGTGTCACTATCGGCGGGCGATCATTTTCTATGGTGGCTTCGATGACAAGAGTGGCTGGTGTTTCGTCGAGGTCGAAATCAATCGATTTTTCACAGGAGACGAAAAGGAGCAGGAAAGGAATTAAGAAGAAAGTGGCCTTCATAGAGCAAAAATAGTGGAAAAGGTTATGTGTGAAAAAACAAACCCTGCTCCGGGGAACAGGGTTATTGTAAACCAACAAGAAATATGATTAGCCCAGGTAGGCTTTGAGTGCGTTGCTGTAGCGTGCTTTCTGCAGGCGTTTGATGGCTCTTTCCTTGATCTGGCGGATACGTTCTTTGGTAAGGTCGTATTTCTGACCAATCTGCTCGATGGTAACACCGTTTTCGCCGTCTAGGCCGAAATAGGCGTTTACGATCTCTGCTTCGCGGGGAGAAAGAGATTTCAGGACGCGGCGAATTTCGTTTCTGAGAGAATCTTTCATTACGTCATCATCAGTATCATCACCGCCTTCGAGCAGGTCTCCCATTGCTACATCTTCTGCCTCGTGCACGGGCGCATCGAGTGAAGTGTGACGGGTGTTGCTCTGAAAAATGTTGTTTATTTCGGTTTCGCTCATTTCCAGAAGCTCAGCAAGCTCTTCGGTAGAAGGCTCTCTTTCGTGCTCCTGTTCAAAAGCCATGTAAGCTTTATTTGCCTTATTGTATGTTCCAATCTTGTTCTGAGGGAGACGTACCAGCCTTCCCTGTTCTGCCAAAGCCTGGAGAATTGACTGACGAATCCACCAAACTGCGTATGAGATGAACTTAAAACCCTTTGTTTCATCGAAACGCTGGGCGGCTTTGATGAGACCAAGATTACCTTCGTTTATGAGATCGCTGAGTGAAAGTCCCTGATGCTGATACTGTTTTGCAACTGAAACAACGAACCTTAAGTTAGCCTGAACCAGTTTATCCAGTGCTCTCTGGTCGCCCATTTTGATGCGTTGAGCGAGAACGGTCTCCTCTTCTGGAGTGATCATGGAAATCTTCGAAATCTCCTGCAAATACTTTTCAACTGCCTGCGAATCACGATTGGTAATCTGTGTAGCGATTTTTAGCTGTCTCATATCTAATCTTAAAGTAAAAAAATGACGTTAACAGGGGGTACGAATTCAACGATCAAAAGACAAGGAATGTTCGGTGGAAGTTGCAAAAGGTATGCAAAACAGGCGATAAAGCCAGTGATCCGTCCAAAACCATTTACAAAAATAATTCGCATTGTTGGAACTTCATAGTGTTTGCGTAAAAAATCATTCCAAGGATCATGGTGGAAGCAATGAAATGCAAGTGTTTTTCGAATGGATGCAATTATACAGCAGTGCTGTAATCTTTGCCCAGCTGAGGTTACAGGATTTCAATCTGAGTAATGCACATCTGTTGACAAATCGTTAAAAAAAATTAAAATTAAATTAATTGTTTTGCACAACTAAAATCATAGTTATATATTTGTTTAGACAACTAAATAATTAGTTATGAGCAAAACGCTTACGAAAGCAGAAGAATCGGTGATGCAGGTGCTCTGGAAGCTGCGTCAGGGCTTCCTGAAAGACATAATAGACGCCACGCCTGAGCCCAAACCACACTCCAATACAATTGCCACCATTCTTAAAATTCTCATCGAGAAAGGATTTGTCACCTATGAGGTACAGGGGCGGAACAATCTGTACAAAACGCTGATAGGCAAGACGGAATACGGTAAAAAAAGCATCAACCAGCTGGTCAAAGGATATTTTGAAGGCTCGCCCGCCAAGCTGGTATCTCAGTTTGTGAGTGACAATAAGATTTCTGTTGAGGACCTGGAAGAATTGCTGAAACAGGTCAAATCATCCAAAAACCAATAGTTATGAGTCTTTTCATGATAATGGCCAAGGCCATAGGTTGTGCAGCGGTATTTTTTGGATACTACTGGTTTTTTCTCAGGAACAGGAATTTTCATCAGTACAACCGGTTCTACCTGCTTTTCTCGCTGCTGACATCAGCCATCATTCCCTTTCTTTCGATCCCATTCGGACTAAAAGGTTTGAACAATGGAGATTCTGCCATATTCCGGGCGATGGATGTGATCAACGTGAATACCTGGGAGAATGAAGTAGAAGGCTTGACGGAAACAGCGGGCCAGTGGTTTATTTCGGCACCAACCCTGGCTGTGATTGCCTATTTCCTTGTCGCCCTGTTTTTTTTCCTGCGATTCATCTTTACTTTCATTTCTATTCAAAAAATTAAATCCCGATACAGCTATCGACTGGTTGGGCGATTCCGGCTTTACCTCACCGGTGAAAAGGGAACGCCCTTTTCATTTTTTAAAACGATTTTCTGGAACCGGTCCATCGATCCGGATACGGCCGAAGGAAAGGCCATTCTAGCCCACGAATTATACCATGTAACTCAACGCCACAGCTGGGACATATTGTTTGTAGAAATACTCCGCAGCATTTTCTGGGTCAATCCATTTTTTCATCTGATGAAAAAAGAACTCAGGGCAATTCACGAATTTCTTGCCGATAACCATGCGGCACAACAGGCAGAGAGGAACAAGTACGCAGAACTGTTGATATCAGAAGCCATCCGGATCAGAAAGCTGTCAATCGTCAATCCATTTTTTCACAACCAGATAAAAAGGCGCATAAGCATGATAGTTAGTAATGATATGAAAAGTAAAAACTCTCTGATGGGCAGGGCAATGATCCTGCCAATCGTTCTCGCTTTGTTTTGTTCATTCACCTTAAAACTTCATGATGCCCGTATCCCCGCGCCCCTGCGTTCAGAAAAGAAGCTCATACTGGTCATTGATGCGGGTCACGGTGGTGCAGACAATGGAGCGGTGAATGAAAATGGTGTGCCTGAAAAGGGGTTAACGCTTGACATTGCCCGGAAAGTAAAAGAAATATCGGGCCGGTACAATGTGGATGTAATAATGACAAGAGAAAACGATGAACTGCCCGGTGGAGCGGAAACGGTCAATTCCGGACTGAAAAATCGTGTGAGTACTGCAACTCAGCACACAGGAGATATGCTTATTTCAATACATATGGCCATTGATCCATCGAATACCAACACATCGGGTTTTGAAATTTATGTATCCAAGGGAAACCCTGCTTATGCTAAAAGTGTAATGCTGGGTGGTATGCTTTCGGAATCCCTCAAAAAAACCTGGAAGACGGCCTCCGCATTGAAGCAGCGTGAAAAGATATATGTTCTGACGGCTTCACCCATGCCCGCCCTGATACTGGAAGCCGGCTATTTATCAAACCCCACAGATCTCGCTTTTGTAAGTGATCCTGAAAATCAAAAAAAGATAGCAGAAAATATTCTGGAAGCCGCCGTAAGATT
>JACMLD010000382.1 GCA_014379785.1 Chitinophagaceae bacterium | reverse complement strand
TTGGCCGGATTTTCCGGCCGGAGCTGATTGTTGTTGATGGCAGTAATCAGTCATGGAAGACTACGAACTGGAAAAAGGAAGCTGGGGAATGTTCACAGAAGCTGCATGTCACGGTGGATAAAGGTGCTTTTGAGATGAGTCTGGATTGATTTAATTTCGCCCGCCTGAACCAGTCTCATTTTCTCATCAGTATCACCCCATTATGAATAAAAAGATTCAATCTGCTCTCATTTCGGTTTTCTATAAGGATGGTCTTGAGCCGATTGTGCGCCAGTTGCACGATTTGGGCATTACTATATACAGCACCGGAGGTACCCAGTCTTTTGTCGAAAAGCTGGAGATCCCCGTTATTCCTGTCGAGTCTCTGACGGGATATCCGTCTATTTTGGGTGGAAGGGTAAAAACGCTTCATCCCTCAGTTTTTGGTGGCATTCTTGGCAGACGGGATCAGCAATCGGATATCAAAGAAATGAAGGAGTTTAAAATTCCCGAGCTCGATCTTGTCATTGTCGACCTCTATCCTTTCGAAGAAACAGTGGCAACAACAACAGAAGAGAAATTGATAATTGAAAAGATCGACATTGGCGGTCCATCAATGATAAGAGCTGCGGCTAAGAATTTCAGAGATCTGGTGGTGGTTGCCTCCAAATCAGAATACCAGCATCTCGAAGAATTGCTGAAAGAACAAAAAGGTGAGACTTCCATTGAACAACGAAAATCCTTTGCTGCCAAAGCTTTTGAAATTGTGGCCCATTACGATGTGGCAATTGCTAAATATTTCAATGGTACAGGCAACAGCTATTTTCTCGAATCAGTAAACAGCCCGAAGGCAATGCGTTACGGAGAAAACCCACACCAGTCGGGAATTTTCTATGGAGATCTCAGCCAAAAATTCAAACAGTTAAACGGTAAAGAGCTTTCATATAATAACCTGGTCGACGTTGACGCTGCGGTGAACCTGATGGATGAACTGACAGATACCAGCTTTGCAATAATCAAACACACCAATGTATGCGGTGCAGCCAGCAGGCAAACAGTGAAACAGTCCTGGGACGCGGCACTGGCAGGAGATCCTGAAAGCGCATTTGGTGGGGTATTGATTACAAATGGAACGGTGGACAATAATACAGCAGAGGCGATAAATGAAATATTTTTTGAAGTGCTGATCGCACCTTCTTTTGAGGACGATGCGCTGGATGTATTGCGGTCAAAAAAGAACCGGATCGTTCTCCAGAGCAAACCTTCAGATAAATCCAGGCAGCAGTACAGGTCTTTATTGAATGGCGTCCTTGTTCAGCAAACCGACGACGGCAACTATTCCAAATGGGAAGAAGTCGGCGGTCGCCCTTCTACGGAAGAAGAAAAATCTGATCTGATTTTTGCAAACATTTTGTGCAAGCATCTGAAGAGCAATGCCATCGCGCTCATAAAGAACAGGCAGCTGACCGGCAAAGGTTGCGGACAGACAAGTCGAATCGACGCCCTGAGACATGCCATTGAAAAGGCAAAGCAATTCAATTTCGATTTGAACGGGGCGGTAATGGCGAGTGATGCCTTCTTTCCTTTCAGCGATTGCGTGAAGCTCGGTCATGCCGCGGGAGTGACGGCGTTTATACAGCCCGGAGGATCGATACGTGACAATGAATCAATAGAATACTGTCAGCAGTCAAATCTGGCGATGGTAATTACTGGACTCCGGCATTTCCGGCATTGACAAAAACATGTCTGACTACCTGCATAATATTCTTTCTTCAAGATATAATCCTGTCAATCTCAGGCAAAGGAGCAGGCATACAAAGGCGATAGTGGCCCTGGCAGCAGTATGTTTTTTCTGGGGTACTACATGGATTGCCAGTAAAGAGGGAGTCCGGCATATGCCCGCTATCCAACTCGCTGGCATCAGGCAACTGCTCGGCGGGACAGCTTACCTGCTGTTTTTTATAGTGCAAGGGAAGGTAGCATGGCCACGAGGAAGAGAATGGGTCACCATACTCGTGCTGTCGTTTCTGAATTTTATGCTGACAAACGGACTCTCCACCTGGGGTGTGAAATATACTTCTGCCGGTCTCGGTTCAATCATCAGTGCGATTTTTCCGCTCTGGCTGGTCATCATCGGACTCTTCACCAATGCCGAAAAACTACCCAGGAAAGCCATTTACGGACTCGTACTCGGGTTTGCCGGCATCTGTATTGTTTTTTTCGAACACCTGCACGATTTCCTCAATTCAGATTTCAGCTTTGGCATTGCCTTGCTGCTGGCCGCAACCTGGTCATGGGCTTTTGGTACCCTCTACACAAAAGAACATGCAAAAACCTTTAATCCGTATTTCGGCATTGGCCTGCAGATGTTTATTTCCGGCATTTTTCTATATGGTATTGCGGGATTCTCGGGTTTCACCATTCCGCTGGCAGAAATTCCGTGGCAATCATGGACATCGATTGGTTACCTGGTGGTATTCGGTTCCA
>JACMLD010000381.1 GCA_014379785.1 Chitinophagaceae bacterium | reverse complement strand
CTGCGTTGAATTCCCCGTTCATGTTCTCCTTTGCCACTGCCTGCGCAATCTTTATCATTCGCCTTGCTGCTTCGGTCAGTAACACTTCATCGGTCGATATAGCCATTGTGATAGATATTTTGTTTTAGAAAACCCCGAACAGCTTTTTCTCTTTTATAATGACTTCCATCTTTTGAATGCAGTTCTGTTCGTCCTTGGTAATTTCTGCGCTGACGGATTTGATCTTTCCCTTTTTGATTTTCTTGACTTTTGCGAGAAATTCTGAGAAGCTCAAAAATTTGCTTTCATACTTCACACTTACATTGTTTCCGCAGAAATATTTGTTGAAGTCGCCTTCGGATTTTTTTCCTTCATTATAATCAGTGATCAGGTCACCCATCTGTTGCGGTGTGATGGCTTCGGCCTTTGGTTTCACTGGTGCAGCCACGGGTTCGGTTTTGGCAACCTCAGGTTCCGTCTTCCCTGGTAGCGTCAGCGGCGGCTCTGTGGGCTTGTCTTTCACTATGATGACGCGTTCAGGTGTGCGCTTTGTCTTGGCAACGCTGATCAGTTCTTCCTGCTCTTTGTCAGGAACAATCTGAATGTACCTGAACATGACCTCGTCTGACTTGCGATTGAGTTTTACCCACACTTTTTTCAATCCCGGTTCTGTGTAGATGTAGCGCGCTTTCTTCTCATATCCCGCAGGAGCGCCATCTTCTTCAAAATGCCATTCCCAGGCAGTGTTTGACGAAGCAGTGTCTTCAAACACCACCTCAGTGCCCGCATAAGCGGTCTGCGGCCCCAGGAATGTGGCGAGTGAATTTGCTTTTACAACCGGTACGGGTTCATTGATATAAAGGTCATGAAATTCAGTGCAGGTCTCATTTACCGTGATGGTAACTGTATATTTTCCAGCTTTTTTGTAGGAATGGCCGACGGTCTGTCCATCTTCGGAATTGCTGCCATCTCCAAAATCCCATTTGTAGGTTTTGGCTTCTTTCGTCTCCGCTTTTATCTGTACCCTGGTATTGACCAGGTATGGACCGGGGTCTATTATCAGCTTTATGGGAAAGCATTCTGTGCTGGTTCCATATCTTACAAGCAAAATGATGAGCGCAAGCAGACCGGTTCCGCCCATAGTAAAGTACACGTTCTCATCTATCCTGGAAAATGATGACTTCCTTGACATGCAATTAGTTTAGCTACAAATTTTTTTGGGAGCACCCGATATGGAATTATCAGGGATAGTGGAGTTTAACGACGACTTTTACCTCAATTCAGTGCGGCTGTTAAGGTAACAAATAAAATTTGATGATTAAAAGCCCCCGGCCTTTTTCTTTCCTTTTATTTTTCATAATTTCATCCTCTCCGCTACCCGCGAGCATTTTTGACCAACCTAACGCTTTACCATGAAAAGGTTTTTTTATCCTGCCATCACCTGCGGCTTACTGCTGATTTTAGGTGGCTGTGCCTCCTCTAAGAAGACCAGTACCGGCACCGAAATAATTGTCAAATCCGAAACGCCTCCACCTGTCGTGAAGGCTCCTGATGCAGCAAAGATCAATTCAGATGTGAACTACGCTGAACTTCAGAAGAAATATGCGGCATTCCTCAAGATTACTCCAGATGAGATAACCAACATCAAATTGTACCAGTTTATAGACAGCTGGCTCAATACACCCTATAAATGGGGTGGCATGGACAGGCACGGAATCGACTGCTCAGCCTTTATGCAAAAACTGCTTTCAGACGTATATGGCATTTATATTCCCCGCACTTCGGTAGAACAGTTTTTTGCGGACTGGATCGATCGTTTCGGTTCCAGAACAGAATTATCGGAAGGTGATCTGGTTTTCTTTAAAACCATGAAAGGAAAAGCCATCTCGCACGTTGGACTTTATCTCGGCAATCATATGTTTGTAAATTCTTCTTCCTCCAAAGGTGTCAGCCTCGGTAGTCTTGAAGATGGTTACTGGAAAACAAAATATGTTGCAGCCGGAAGAATAAAGCTGGGCAAATTAAATAAACTCAATCCCTGACATAACCATGATGAAGAAGTTGCTGTTTACCCATGGATTCTCCATGTTTCTTTTCGTGCTGATGCCCTTTACCGCACTGATGGCTGAAAGAGTAACGGTCACTACCTCCCCTCAAAATGCCAAAATTTATCTCAATGGCGTGCTCATGGGTTCGGGAAAATTACTGGTAACCGTTCCAAAAAAAGAATGTGTAACCGTAGAGATCAGACTCGATGGCTATGTGCAGGAAACCCGCACCTACTGCAATAAAAAAGGGATGACAAGTCCGCCGAGAAACGAATACATCCAATTGCAGGTAGATGAATCGATCAGTGCAACTTTTCAGACAGATATCGCAAACAATGAAATACTCATCAACGTAAAAACCACAAAAAGCCGTGAAGAAGCCTGGCAGCAGGTAGTTTCCACCGTGCTCGGCAAATTTGATGTGCTGGAAAACAATGATGAAAAAGCCGGATATATCCGTACTTCATGGAACGGAACGCCGTTCGCCTCAAATACAGTCAGGGTGCGACTTATAGTGAAACAGGCTTCAGAAGATCCGCTCACTTACAAGGTAAAATTTGTGTCTGAAGAATCAGGGAAACGTGGCACTCCTTTCAACGCTGACGAACAGTATCGCCCCTTTAACCGTATTCTAAAAAGATATGACGGTTTTATTGAGGAACTGACCACAAAGCTGAAGAATTAATTAAAAATCCATTTCTGCCTGGGCGATATCTCCGGGCTTTCTTTCCCAGTCCATCACAACTGATTTGTTGTAGTCAACCAGCTTGGCGCCAACAGCCTTCCAACCCATTACCTCCACGAGTTTAATCACCTTAAACTTGGCCTTTCTTACCTGCTGCCCTCTGCCGGTTTGCACCGTCAGAATTGGTTCGGCATCCGTTGAAACTGCCTCCAGGTAATTGCCCTCCGCCTCTTTTATAAAACCGAAACGATTGTGTAAAGTAGTAGTCTCAATCCGGAATCTTTTGATATTGAACTGCAGCTTTTCTTTGTCGAGATACACCGCGGTGACAACTTTCTCCGGATTGAATTTTTGAATCAGCAGCAGTTTCTCAGGATCAAGCCGCTGCGTCAGTTCCTGGTCCGTTATCTGGTAACTTCCATCTTTGTAGAAGATGATGATTTTTTCTTCTGCATCAAAACTGCCAAGATAGATCCCTTTGTTTTCGACGTTGAGTCTGCCAAACTGAGAATCGTAAGAGATTTTCTTCCCGCTGATGGTTGATTTGCCCGCCTCTTTCAGCTTGACAGATTTGATGGGATATTTGGTCACCTGGTTACCCATGCTTCCTCTTGCTTTGATCTCGAGCTCCTCGAAATAAAACTCCAGTTCCTTGTTGCGCGCAGAACTGCTTGCAGACAACATGATCTTCACCAGCTCGGCTTCGCCATTCAGATTCACGGTCAGGTAATGGACCTTGCTTTTTTCGTGACCTCTTGTAAGATCGTATTCCTTATCACGTGTGATGCCCGTCACATTGAAACGTTTCGCGTAACTGATGCCTGTGCCACCGTCTACATAGATCATGTTATAAGTGGTACGCTCATCGTTTTTCTGAAACACTGCAGCATGCAGAATATCTTTTCCGATATACGTTTTGTCGGCCACCTTTACCACCTTCATGATACCACGTTTGGTAAACACGATGATATCGTCCAGGTCAGAGCAGTCACAGACAAACTCATCTTTTTTGAGACTGGTTCCTATAAAACCGTCTTCCCTGTTCATATAGAGTTTCGCATTCGCGATCGCTACCTGTTTTGCCTGGATGGTATCGAAAAGTTTTATTTCGGTTTTGCGCTGTCTGTTTTTGCCATATTTTTCCATCAACCCCTCGTAGTATGCCACAGCATAATCAATGAGGTTGGCAATATCATGTTTCACCTGCTTGATATTGGCTTCGAGACCTTTGATCTGCTCGTTTAGTTCGTCGATGTCGAGCTTGTAGATTCTTCGTACAGGCTTTTCCGTTAGTTTGATGATGTCTTCCCTGGTGATATCCCGACGGAGCTGCTTTCTGAAAGGTTTAAAAGCCTCTGCGATCGCCTCCAGCACCTTGTCCCAGGTAGCATGCTTTTTTTCAAGCTCCTTGTATATCTTCTCTTCAAAGAATATCTTTTCAAGCGAAGTATAGTGCCACTTTTCCTGCAGTTCTGCGAGCTTTATCTCAAGTTCACGCTTCAGCAACTCGCGGGAATTATCTGTCGATACTTTCAGCAGTTCGTGGATGCCAAGAAATTTTGGCTTGTGATTGATGATTACACAGGCATTTGGAGAAATACTCACTTCGCAATCGGTGAATGCGTAAAGCGCATCGATCGTGATGTCCGAAGAAATTCCCTGTGCCAGATCAATCTGGACTTCAACCGCTGCGGCCGTATTGTCAGTAACTTTCTTGATTTTTATCTTACCCTGGTCGTTCGCTTTTACGATCGAATCCATAAGCTGCGCCGTCGTCACCCCATACGGCACATCTTTTATCACGAGTGTCTTCTTGTCCAGCTCTTCAATATGCGCTCTTACCCTGACTTTGCCACCTCTTTTTCCTTCGTTGTAATTGCTCACATCGACCATGCCTGCGGTCAGAAAATCCGGAAAGAGTTCAAACTTTTTTCCGCGCAGATATTTAATAGATGCTTCACAGAGTTCGTTGAAATTGTGCGGCAGAATTTTTGTTGAAAGACCCACGGCAATGCCTTCTGCACCCTGCGCGAGCAGGAGCGGAAATTTCATAGGAAGGGTAATGGGCTCATTTTTTCTGCCATCGTAACTCAGCTGCCATTCAGTAGTTTTTGCGTTGAAGGCCACTTCAAGCGCAAACTTGCTGAGACGTGCTTCTATATATCTCGCTGCAGCTGCTTCGTCACCGGTTCTTACATCGCCCCAGTTACCCTGGGTTTCTATGAGCAGATCCTTCTGACCCATATTTACCAGTGCATCGCCGATGCTCGCATCGCCATGCGGATGGTATTGCATGGACTGACCAATGATATTGGCTACTTTATTAAACCGCCCGTCGTCCATTTCCTTCATGGCGTGAAGAATGCGTCGCTGTACGGGTTTCAGCCCGTCTTCTATGGCGGGAATAGCGCGCTCGAGTATCACATAAGAGGCGTAGTCGAGAAACCAGGTCTGGTATTGCCCCTGTATGCCGTTATCGCTATGTATTATTTCGTTTTTGTTTTTTGCACTCATTGTTTGTTCCCGGGTAAGTGGTTTATTCTACTGGCTGCTGTTGTCCCGACTTCGACTTGATCTCAAAGTCTTTCATGTTCTTTAATTCTCCCTGTACATCCAGCTCACCATTCTGCACCAGTTGTTTCAGGCGCCAAAGCAGGTAGGCATCACCGGTAGTATTTTTATTTTTCGAAAGGAATTGATTGATTAGCCGGCTTCCCTTCTGCCAGTCGCCAGTCACGAATTTTTTCAGATCGGCATCGTAGAAATTGTAATCGTACTGTGCAAGTTTTTTACCGCCTTCCAGAATTCGGACGCCCTTCTCTTCGGCGATGAGTTTCTGCCACTCGTCGGGGTCTATTTCAAACTCACTCAGCGTCACAGGACGCGCGAGGCGCTTGGCTTTGAGG
>JACMLD010000380.1 GCA_014379785.1 Chitinophagaceae bacterium | reverse complement strand
TGCACTGGCTGTGGAATCTGTGTACCGAGGCTTGCAAAAGCAGCAGCTGATGTAGTGCCCACTGCCACTTTGAAACCGTCGAAATCTGCAGCTGGTCTTCTGTCAGTATCGCGCTGAAGAATCATCAGGCAGTCAATTCTGTCGCCAAATCCGTTTTGTCCGGTCGTTGAAGTGGCATCGGCGCTTGCCAATGATGGCTCCGCGGCCAGCGACGGATTGATCCACATGTATGCAACATCGCTGTTATTGGCGATCATGTCGTAGCGGATGAGAATAAGATATACGTCAGAAGGGGAATTGCTCGTTTTTGTTGTGGCCGCAAAAGTTTGCGTACTGCCTGCCGCAAGGCCAAAACGCCATTTACCGTTTGCACCTGTTTCTTTGCTGATAACAAAACGTCCTACAGATTCGGATTCGCTGGTCCCGTCTGCACGTCTGAGAGCAACGCTGTAGTTTGCCTGATCGGCAATCTGGTTTGCCTCGGTTACACGAACCAGGAAACTGTAATAGAAGGTGTTGGTCGGTGCTGCGCCGGTGTTCAACGCAACAGATTGGCTGAAATATTTATACGTCGACCTGCCACCTTGTACTGATCCGGTTTTTTGAAATATGGACACATATTCTGCGCCTCCACCAGCGTTGTACCCCGCGTAAGTGAGTGGAGTGGTGGTTTGAAGGAGCGGATTGGGATTGCTTCCCGTAGTTGTAAAGGGCAACCAAACCGGCGTGCCTTTGCCCGGAAGGTCACCGGTTCCGAGGCCGTTGAACGACTCGTTTAAAAGAAGTTGAGCATTGATGCCATTGAGGACAAGGCATAGCATGGACAGAAGTAAAAATCTTTTCATTTTTGAAGATGATTTACAGTTTAGCAAAAAAATGTATGACTGAAGACAAGGCCGTCAGCAGGGTTCAAAAGAGAAATGGAGTGTCAGTGTAGGAAAATTGGGAGATAATTGTTCTTTTCAGAGAATAAGAGAGATAGGGGATACAATGTTATAACATTGTCGTCAATGTTTCTAACCTAGGTACGAGAAAAGCTGCGCCATAGGTGGGTTTCGGCAAAAACATGATTGTAATCAAGTGCATCGTTGTCTTTTTTGATTACTCCAGCATCCGGCTGTCGACATCCATCCGCTCATGCAGAATTCGGATTATTTGAATTATTTCATTGTTTATGCTATAAAAAATCAGGTGGGATTTGACTTTCGACGCCCGATAACCTTTACGAACATGATTCATAGCCTTGCCGGCTTCTGGCTGTTTCGAAATATATTCAATTTCATCAATTATGAGCAAATAATATCTGTCGGCTTGCGACACTGACCAGTTGTCAGAAGTATAATTCCAGATTACTTCCAGGTCAGACAATGCCTTATTGCTAATGACATAAGGCAGCTTTTTCATTTTCTTTGACTGCGAAGTTTTTTTAAGTGTGTTTTGGGACTAAATTTTTCCAGAAAACCACTCTTTTCACCTGCGACAAGCGCACTATTCAACTGTTTGACTTTTAATTTTTCTTGTTCTAAAAGTCGCAAAGCAGTTCTTATAACCTCGCTTGCCGAATTGTAACGCCCTGAGTTCACTTCGCCAGAAATAAACTCTTCATAGTGTTCGCCCAGGAGGATGGAGGTATTCTTGGCCATGCAAAATGAATTTTTATAAAAGTACCAATAATTGGTATAAAATCCAACCCATTCAAGGCAAGGTTTTCTGACGTTTGGCAACTCAATTCAGTACCTCGTACACCACCAGTTCCTCCGCTTTGTTCTTTACGCTCACCTGGCCGATCTTCTGGCAATGAAATGACTGTTTTACTTTTTCATAGTTCGCCTCATTGATGAGAATTTGTCCGGGCTGCGCGATAGACCGCAGGCGCTGCGCCACATTTACTACATCTCCTATGACCGTATAATCCAGGCGGCGAATGGTAGACGATCCGATATTTCCCGAAATCATTTCACCACTGTTGATGCCGATTGTCACCTTCGGTGAAAATTCATTCTGCACAGGCAGCGCCTCAATCCGGTTGCGGATAGCAAGACAGCAATCGATTGCTCTGTCCAGATGATACTCTCCCTTGAAAACAGCCATCAGGCAATCGCCCATAAATTTATCTATCAACCCGTTTTGGGAAATCACTTCCTTCACCATCAAATCAAAATACTTGTTGAGCATCTCCACGACCGTATCAGGTTTTTCCTTCTCACTGATGGAGGTAAAGCTGCAGATATCGATAAACACCACGGATGCTTCAACCGTTTCGTTTGCCATCAGTGATGCCTCGTACTCGCGTCCGCCCATGAATTGCAACACATGTTCGTCCACATACATCTTTAAGATATTATTTTCCTTGATCGCTTTCAGCGTTTCTCTGATTTGCGCCACATGCTTCAAAGTCTTTTCCATCGTCAGCTCCAGGTCGTTGAAATTGACAGGTTTGGTCACAAAATCAAAAGCGCCGCGGTTCATCGCAACGCGGATATTGTCCATATCACCATAGGCCGATACCATCACGGTTTTGATGATGGGACTCGACTCACTCAATCTCGAAAGCAGGGTGAGTCCATCCATTTCCGGCATATTGATATCGCTGAGCACGATATCAATATCTGGGTGTTCAATGATCTTTTCCAGTGCCTGATTGCCATTCATGGCAAATACAAACTCATATTTTTGTTCGCGTATTTTTTGTCTGAATTTTTGGCGGATAAGCGTTTCGAGATCCGCTTCGTCATCGGCCACCAATATCTTTGCCATCAGCTGTGCAGTTTAAGTTTTTGTTTTAGCAATGAAAAGTCAACCGGTTTCGTAAGAAAATCATCAGCGCCAAGATTTTTGGCGGTGTTATAGTTCTGCTCATCACCATACGCTGTTATCATCATCACCACCGGGGGAGGTTGTACAAACTTGCTTTTTATTTTCTCCAGCAACTGGAGACCGCTCATGCCCGGCATATTGATGTCCGACAGAATAAGAACTGCTTCGTGCAGATGCTGGTCAAGATATACCAGTGCGTCTTCTCCCGAAAAAGCGAAAACAAATTCCATCAGGCCGGCCTTGAGCTCCTTGCGAAACTGCTGCTCAAAAAGCGCCTGAATATCACGTTCGTCGTCCACCACCAGAACTTTCATATTTATCTTTTAAACTTTTCAGCATGAAAATCACATGTACCCTGTAAAACTTTTAAAGATAATAACAAACTTTTTCTAATATGATAAAATCATTCTCTGAGGCTCAGGCAAAAAAAAGCACCCTGCGGCGGGTGCTTTTGTATTCATTTTGTTTTGAAATTAAAAACGGTCAGCATTCATCACTTTATTCCAGGCCAGCACAAAGTCTTTTACAAATTTGTTCTGGGCGTCTGCGCTTGCATATACTTCTGCGACAGCTCTCAGTTCGGAGTTGGAACCAAATACAAGGTCCGCGCGTGTGCCGATCCATTTCAGGTTGCCTGTTTTCCGGTCGCTGCCTTCATAGACTTCTTTGTCGGCCGAAAGGGCTTTCCATGCCGTACCCATATCCAGCAGGTGTACAAAGAAATCGTTGGTCAACAATCCTGGTCTTGATGTAAATACGCCGTTTCTTGAGCCATCGAAATTTGTGTTCAGTACGCGGAGGCCACCTACCAACACGGTCAGTTCGGGAGCAGTGAGATTCAACAGCTGGGCTTTGTCAATCAAAAGCTCTTCTGAGAAAACGCCGCGGGACGGTTTGCGGTAGTTACGGAAACCATCAGCCACCGGTTCCAGAAAGCCAAATGATTCAGTGTCGGTTTGTTCCTGAGAAGCATCCATGCGTCCGGGAGTAAACGGCACTTCAATGTTTTGTCCTGCATCTTTCGCTGCCTTTTCGATGCCGGCGGCACCGCCAAGGACGATCAGATCTGCGAGTGAAACTTTTTTGCCGGCTGCCTGGGAAGCATTGAAATCTTTCGCGATTTTTTCCATTCCGGTCAATACTTTCTGTAATTGAGCAGGATTGTTTACTTCCCAGTCTTTTTGTGGTGCCAGCCTGATGCGGGCGCCGTTTGCACCGCCGCGTTTATCAGAACCACGAAACGTGGAAGCCGATGCCCAGGCAGTCGTTACCAGTTCTGATACGCTGAGCCCTGCATTCAATAATTTTGCCTTCAGGTCTTTGATATCATTTTCATCGATCAGTGTATGGTCTACTGCCGGTATGGGATCCTGCCACAACAGCACTTCTTCAGGCACATCGGCACCGAGGTAGCGGGCACGTGGTCCCATGTCGCGGTGTGTCAGTTTGAACCAGGCGCGTGCAAAAGCATCTGCAAACTGATCAGGGTTCTCGAGAAAGCGTCTTGATATCTTTTCATATGCCGGATCCAGTCTCAACGAAAGATCGGTTGTCAGCATCGTCGGTAGTTGCTTTTTTGAAGGGTCGAATGCATGGGGAATAATTCCTTCTGCATTTTTGGCCACCCATTGCTGGGCGCCGCCCGGACTTTTCGAAAGTTCCCATTCGAATCCAAAAAGATTTTCAAAGAAGTTGTTGCTCCATTGTGTGGGCGTTTTGGTCCAGGTTACCTCCAGTCCACTGGTGATGGTGTCTGCGCCCTTGCCGCTGCCGAAGCTGTTGCTCCATCCAAAACCCTGCATTTCGAGGTCGACTGCTTCGGGTTCCTTTCCTACATGTTCTGAAGGTGCCGCGCCATGGGTTTTTCCGAAGCTGTGTCCGCCTGCGATCAGTGCAACGGTTTCTTCGTCATTCATCGCCATGCGGCCAAATGTGTCGCGGATGTCTTTTGCTGCAGCGATGGGATCAGGGTTGCCATCCGGGCCTTCCGGGTTAACGTATATGAGTCCCATTTGTACTGCTGCCAGCGGTTTTTCGAGATTGCGGGAATGTATACTGCCATCTGCATCATCGTCAGAAACCAGCACGGCATGTTTTGCCACACCTTCTGAACCGTGGGCATAGCGGATATCCCCTCCGAGCCATTTGGTTTCCGAACCCCAGTATACGTCTTCTGAAGGTTCCCAGACATCTTCTCTTCCTCCGGCGAAACCAAAAGTTTTAAAGCCCATCGATTCCAGGGCAACGTTTCCTGTGAGTATCATGAGATCTGCCCACGATATTTTGTCTCCGTATTTCTGTTTGATCGGCCAGAGCAGTCTTCGTGCTTTGTCGAGACTTACATTGTCGGGCCAGCTGTTGAGAGGGGCAAACCTCTGCTGACCTGCACCCGCGCCACCACGTCCGTCACCTACCCGATAGGTACCGGCACTGTGCCAGGCCATGCGGATGAACAGCGGTCCGTAGTGACCAAAATCTGCCGGCCACCAATCCTGTGAGTCAGTCATGAGCGCATGAAGATCTTTTTTCACAGCTTCGAGGTCCAGGCTTTTAAATGCGTCAGCGTAATTGAAGTCTTCATTGTTGGGATTTGATAGAGGAGAGTGCTGACGAAGAATATTCAGTTTGAGTTGATTCGGCCACCAGTCGCGGTTTCTTGTGCCGCCGCCTCCAATGTTTTTTTTCATGTCGCCATGTGGGAAGGGGCATTTGCTGATGTCGCCGGATTCTTTTTCCATTGTTGTATTTTTTGGGTATTGGTGAAAGGTTTCCGTGCGGATGATTCCCCGCGCAGAAGCGCAAATGTAAGCCATTGGCCAGATAAGAATAATCGATTAATTCTATATTTTGATAGATGAAATCTATATTTAAACCAAGATATATCCGAAGTCCTTTTGGGAGCTTTTTCGATTATTTATCAATTTTACTGATACGCAGTAAATATGTGCTGTCGGTGGCAGAATATCTAGTCTTGAAATAAACAAACTTTCCTGTTAATCTTGTAATGCGGAAGTGGTCGAAAACTTTCAAGATTTCGATACGATATCTGTTATCGAGCATTAAAGA
>JACMLD010000043.1 GCA_014379785.1 Chitinophagaceae bacterium | reverse complement strand
GTAGTCCATCTCAATGCCGACTATGCCACCACCCGGACAGTCATTAACTGTGCAGTTGCGTATAATCAAATGATGTGGCTTTTCATCAGGTTTACGATTGCGGCCGTTAAAAAAGATGCCGTTGCTGTTGTACTTCGGATCCGGAGTTTTGTTTTTCGCTTCCATCTGTGCATGGAGCAGTACAAGCGAGTCATTGGCGCCGGCGACAGTAAGTCCGTCTAAAATGTTGTAGCTGGCCGTGATTTCAATTCCGCACCATCCGGCCGGACGAACCACCGGTTTTGCACCGGGTGCCGCCTTCCATGTAATCCAGGCATTTGGACGGCCAGAAGTTGACAAGTTCACTACTGCGCTGCCATCGCCTTTATCTTCATCGGTGTAATCACCATTACCAATCAACACCACATCTCCAGGCTGTACTGCTGCCGCTGCTTTCTTAAGACTGCGAAAAGCCATCGAGGGGGACTTGCCATCTGCGGCATCGTTGCCGGCACCTGATACGTGCCATTGCGTTTGAGCATACCCAAACTGAACTGCGGCACTGAGTAAGGCAATCGCTAAAAAGAGTTGTTTCATGCTGTCTGGTCTCCTGAGTTTGCTGTATTAGTCAACAGCCGCGGCCCTTACCCTAAATGGTTACTCCCTAAATGTTCTTTTATATGCCGACGGCTTCATTCGTTTTATTTTCAGGAACTGCTTATTGAAGTTAGCCACGGTGTTGAAGCCACAGTCGTAACATATTTCAAGAACGGTTTTGTCGGTACGAAGGAGTGACTGGCAGGCATGGCCAATGCGCATTTCGTTCAGAAATTCTACATAAGTCTTTTTTGTATTTCGCTTAAAAAACGGCAAAATGCCGATACACTCATGCTGACAAGGGCGGCTATCTCAGGCAAGGTAATCTGCGAGGGAAAGTGTCTGATTGTATACTCAAAGATGCGGTTAATCTTGCTATCCGCCAATGTTGCAAAATTCGCGGTATCAAGAGTAGAAAGTGTTTGCTTATGCTTGCTACGGCTTATATTCAGCAAGCACAAGCACAGTAATGTGAAGCGTTCAAAACCACGGGCGTTTTCCATCCTTATCAGAGTGTTTCCCAATTCACCAGCGTGATGGGCATCCAGCTTGACCGCGCCGAGCGACTGTTTCAACAAAAATTTAATTTCGGTATTCTCCGGCAGGTTCAAAAAATCATCTCCCCAGAGTTGTGGGTCGAAATGCACAACCATTACGCTGCACCTGGCACCTTTGCACTCCTTCTTGAATTCGTGTGGAAGATTTGAACCCAGCAGAAACACATCGCCTTCAGTGAAACCTCCCACATAGTTTCCAATAAAACACATCCCACTGCCCTTGAGCTGCACAATGAGCTCCACCTCTTTGTGCTGGTGCCATGCCGTTTCATAGTGCGGAGTAGTATACGTCCGGGCAACAAAAGAATTTTGCCCGGCAACCGGAAGTTTTTGGATGAGTGGCTTCAATGATAAATTTTATAAACGTTTAAAAGCAAGTTTATCATAAAGAAGGTCAAAATAGTTTATGTATTGGCTCCAAAAGTAGTAGAAAATGAGATGCGGTAAAGATACTTTTGAACATCGGTTGTCTTTGATCATCTCAATTTCCACAAATGCAGTATCAACTTTCGCAAGCAGAACAGCAAGCCTTTCACCGGGATGGCTTTGTTATAAAACGCGCTTTCTTTTCAAATAAAGAAACTGATTTGTTGTATGGTCTCTCCGTTGATGATTCCGTAATAGGAAACTCAATGGACTTCAACGACCAGGCAGGTAATCGTACAAGGCTTACCCTCTGGTTCACGCCAGGCGACGACTCTTTTGGGCTGATGTCGCGGTCGGAAAGGATGGTGAATGCAGTAGAGGCTCTTCTTGGTACAAATGGTAAGGTGTGTCACTTTCACTCAAAAGTGATGCAAAAGGAGCCCAGGGTTGGTGGCGCATGGGAATGGCATCAGGATTATGGATACTGGTACAAGAATGGATTTTTATTTCCAGAAGCGATGATTTCAGTCATGATTGCGCTAACGGAAGCAACAAAAGAAAATGGCTGTTTACAGGTATTAAAAGGCAGTCATAAAATGCAACGTTTCGAACACAGCTTTGCGGGAGAGCAGCAAGGGGCTGATTTTGATTTTGTGGACGCAGCAGAAAAAGTATGTGAGTTGGTCTACGTAGAACTGGAACCTGGTGACACGCTTTTCTTTCACAGCAATATTCTGCACCGATCGGCTGCGAATACTTCTGATAAATCTCGGTGGTCGATCATCTCCGCTTACAACCTGAGTTATAATATACCCTTCCGCGAAAAAAACCTTTCCTGTATTCAGCCTATCCAAAAAGTGTCCGACAGTAACCTGCTGGAAAGCGGAGAACAGAAGTTAAAAGGCGCTGACTTTCTGACTAAGGAGAAAGAAATCACGTTGCATGTGAAATGAACGTAACGATTAAACGCTGTATGAAAATTCTGTTCTTTTGATGCCGATCATCTTCATGCACGTGTCGGTTTCCAGCAAGGTCCGCAGGTGATCGATCCAAGAGCACCGGAGAACGCAGACATTCTGGCTGCGCACCTTGCATGGTGGGACGAATTTGTACGGTTGAAAAAGAAAGGAGATACCGAAACCATCACCATCACTCCGGAATATGGTGCACCACCATATCAGCATCTGATGCCTCACACAGCACAGCCAATCTCGGATCAATGGGCAATAAATGTGTGGATGAAAAACTTTTTAAAAGAAAGATATTTTTCTACTTAACAATTTGAGAAGCATGATTAAAACTATTGTTGCCTTGTTTTTTACCACTATAGTACACACTCAGATTTCTTATAGTCAGAGGTATGGTGAATGGTCATTCTCATCCCAAGGCCTGCCGGTTTACAATTACACTGGCAAGGTTCCGGTAGCTGTCGTTGACAAAGAATCGAAAGATGCGAATCTACCGGAGGACCCTTACTTTCTGCTCGGCAACTACCGCATGTCATTGATCACCCATGTCAGCGGTATATATCAAGTGCTGACCGCAGAAAGAGCATGGGCCAGGATAAATGCCGCAGAGCAAACCAATTACGGCTGGAACGATGCAAGTGTTGTGTTAAAAGAAAACGGCGTTGACAAAAAAACAGATTTAATAGGCGTTAATTCTTCCGGAGGCGATGCCAGGAAGACGAAAAAAAGTTTCGGAGTCGGCTTTGCGCGGTATGCTTATCAGGTAGGCGATGATATTGCCTGCACCAGGATTATTTCTACGAAACCGTCATTAAAAATCAACACAGGCAATTCGTCATTTGTGATTACGGTTGTGCTAAAAAATAACGGCACAAAAACACAGACTGTTTATTACAAGGAACGGATGGCGGTGAACTTCGTTCCCGCCGGTACCCAATACACAAAAAAAGAAAAGCGGCCAGTCTTATACACTTCGAAAATAAATACCGATAACACGAGGCAGGTCGCTCTTGCCGACCTCTCTTTTCAGCGTAACGAATTTCTCGTTGTGCCCAGCAAGGATAAAAGGTTTATGTACGATGTTGATCCGCCATCAGTGTTTATGTATGCAGGAGCTGCCGAAAACTATGACAAGTCTTCGGTAACCGTCGCAGGTGACACGCTGGCTGCCGAAGTAAAGTTGTCGCTGAGAAGCGGTCAGACCTCCGCTTTCAACATTGTGATTGGGCTTACCAGGTCAAACGACATTGCGACCGTTAAGAAAGATGTGGCCGATTTGCTAACCGGTGCAGAATTAACTAACCCTGACGAAGGCTTGTATTGTGCGCAATGGAAAAATAAGCTACCTGATTTCTCTTCTGAAAACAACGAAATCCTTCGCCGCGAAATGTTATGGAATGCTCACTTTATGGAGGCCTCTGCAAAATACAGTGAATACTACAAAGAAACGATCATACCACAAGGCACAGTGTATAGCTATTATTTTGGAGACAATATTTCAAACCGTGACCATCTGCAGGCAGCGCTGCCCGCATGTTATACCAACCCTGAACTTGCGAAATCCATTCTCCGTTATGTGATTAAGCACTCAGAAGAAGACGGTGAAATAAAAAGGGGCAATTCAGGCTTCGGCTATACGCCGCCCTCCATTTATAAAGAAAGCGATGAGCAGTTGTACTTCTTCAATACACTGGCTGAATATCTTTTAATTACGAAGGATTACCCCTTCCTAAATGAATTGGTTGCCTGCTACCCCGCTGAAGACAAAAAGAATGATGTTGTGATCAACATTCTCAAAAAGTTTTTTATTTATTTGCGGGACGAAATTGGCACCGGAGAAAATGGGCTGGTAAAAATGTTGAATTCGGATTGGAGTGACAGTTTTTTTCATACCTACTCGCCCAATATTTATGCCGGATCAGCCGAATCGCATCTTAATTCAGCAATGGTGCTGGCCATTGTGCCAAAGCTCATTCAGGTTTTGAAAGACTCCAGAAATCCCAATGCAACATCACTGATTCCAGCGCTGGAACAATACAACCATTCTATTGACCTTGCCTTCATGAAAGATTTGGGGGACCGCAAGTTTGCAGCAAGGGCTTACCTGAATAAAGGATTGCGTTTTGGTCTTGACAACGTCTGCATAGAACCACAAAGCTACCTGTTGCAGATCCCGACAATTTCCACTCAACGCAAGAAGGAAATGTACAATCATATAAAAAGCAAATTACTTGCACCGGAAAAAATCGGCATTCGTACCCGGGAAAAGCCGCTTTGGAAAGGCAACCCTGATGGCGAAGACGGTGGTATTTGGTTTTCGCTGGAGTACCCTTTCCTGCTTGGCGTAGCGAGCTTTGATAAAGAAGAAGCAAAAGCTTTGCTCATGAAGTTTACTTTCCAGAACTATGAAGACAATTACCCCGATTATTGGGTCGGCCACTGGACTGCTGCTGACGAAGTCAATTCCACTTTATACCGGGAAGGTTTGTATGCTTTTTGGGTGCCGTCGCCTGATCGCAAGCGCGCCTTTCAGGGCTTTTGCTCTCATCCACACACCTGGCCGCTGTTCTGTTACTTTAAGTTGAAAGAGTAAAGATTCGGATGCTCTCCCATAACAAATTCAATAGTACCCCCATTTTTTATGTCATCGTGTGTGAACCAGGGTCTATGCCATTGTTTGCCGTTTATTTTACATGAATGGATATATACGGCTTTATCGGATGCGCCCTGTGCTGTAATTTTTAGTTTTTTTCCGTTGCCCATAATAATTGTGATCGATGGAAACGCAGCCCCGGTAAGGTAATAGATATTCTGACCGGCATTGGGGAAAAATCCCATCGATGAAAACAGGTACCAGCTGCTCATAGCGCCGCTGTCGTCATTATCCCGGCTGCCCATCTCAGTGAAATTCTCCCGTAAAAGTTTGCGTACATAATAGCTGGCCAAATCGCTTCTTCCAGCATAATGAAAGGCATGCACAGCCAAAAAAGCGGGTTCGTTGCCATAGTCAATGAGACGATTTTCGAAAGCGTGTTGAAGCTTTTTAGCGAAGAGTTCTTTGCCTCCCGAAAGTTGTACGAGTTTTTCAAATTGGTGAGGAACGAAATATGAGTAGGTCCAGGAACTGCCTTCGTAGAAATAATCTCTCCACGAGCCCCAGTTTTTTTTCAAATCGATCGGCAAAAATTCACCACCCAATCTTTTCGGAGCAATAAACCCGCTGAAGCCGTCGCTTTCCGCATTGTGATTCCAAAGCATTACCCATTGGCCGCTGCGATTTATATAACGCAGGTAGTCATTTTTTGTACCCAGAGTCTTTGACATTTGCGCGGCGCAAAAGTCATTGTACGCGTATTCAAGGGTAACGGAGCAGTTCATTTTTCCGGCGGGTATCCAGCCAAGTTCTTTGTACATCCTGCTACTATCGGGCTTGCCGTAGCTGATGCCGTTCCGCTCTTTGTCTGCCTGGTGTTTAATCAGGCGATAAGCTTCGTTCCAGTCAACCCCTGGCACACCCTTCACCCATGCGTCGGCAATCAGGTTATCGATATTGTTTCCACCCTGCTCAATGCTCATATCATTTAACGCAACATAGGCGTCTTTGACTTTACCATTCTTTTTCCAGCGGGCCAGGAAAGAGTTAATGGTGCCGCTCACCATTTCCGGGTTTGTGAGAACCTTTAGCGGATAAAGCGTGCGCCAGGTATCCCACACTGCAAGATGGTCGTCCCAAACAGGCTCGTTTTTTTCATAGCCAGCTGCATCAGCAGTTTTGTTGCGTGGCATGATAGAAGCATGGTATGCCGCAGTGTAAAAAATGCGTCTGTTTCTTTCTGTGCCGCCCTCCATGGTTATCTTACTCAGTTCTTTGTTCCAGATATTTCTTGCCGATTTTTTTACAGCTGCGTAATCCCATGCCGGTATTTCGGTATTCAACCAGAAGGTTGCCTGCTCTACACTATGAAACGACACAGCCAGCTTCAGGTAAATTTCTTCTCCTTCCGTCGTCTTGTACTGCACAAACGCACCGATGCGGTCGTTCATATTTTCAAATTTTTGGGAAGTTTGCCCTGTCACTGTTTTGCCATTCAGCCACACCCCATTTTCCCTCGGGGCCCGGCTTATTCTCGCACAAAAAAACACATTGTAATCACCGTCTGAAAAACCTCCGCGGTAAGTGCCATAGCCTTTCAGCTCAGTGTGCTCATAATTTGTGAACGTCACCTCTCCATTTATGAAACCGTTGTCAGGGCGTTTCATGGCCGAGGCAATGTCGGTAATGTTGTGTGATATGTC
>JACMLD010000007.1 GCA_014379785.1 Chitinophagaceae bacterium | reverse complement strand
GCAGGGTACAAAGCTGCTGGATTTTGTAAGCACGCATAATGGCATGGGGAGTTTCGAGCTGGTGCCTTCAAAAGATGAAAACTATACTGCCACCTGGAAAGACGCCATGGGCAAGGAATACAGCACCCCTCTTCCGGCTGTTCAGGAAGAAGGCGTTACGTTAAGAATCAAAGGAAGCGATGCTGGTCAGACCTTCACGGTAACCCG
This sequence comes from Chitinophagaceae bacterium, assembly GCA_014379785.1. Lineage (GTDB taxonomy): Bacteria > Bacteroidota > Bacteroidia > Chitinophagales > Chitinophagaceae > JACMLD01. The sequence goes on along the minus strand of JACMLD010000007.1, from coordinate 15,816 downwards.
ATCGGCAACTGCAGATGAGGCATCAAAGACGCTGCGGATTGTTGCCGTGATGAATCAGCGGATGCTGTATTCCGCCAAAGCCAACCTGACAGATGTGGTTGCAAAAAGCGGTATGCTTCCCACCGCGGAACTGCCTTCTGGCATCATGCAGATCACTGTCTTAGATGCAAACCTAAAACCACTTGCGGAGCGGGTTGTCTTTATCAATAACCGTGAATATGAGTTCGATGCGGATGTTTACCTCGGTGTAAAAAACCTTGAGAAACGTGGGTTGAACAAAGGTGAAGTGATCATTGCTGATACCATGCTTTCCAATCTTTCACTTTCGGTTACGGATGCGGACCTCAATGCAGTGCCGCAATACGAAGACAATATTGTCTCCAGATTTTTGCTCACGGGAGATCTGCGCGGAAAAATTGTAAACCCCTACTACTATTTTTTCAGCACATCAGACAGTGCCAATATTCACCTCAACCTGGTCATGCTCACGCATGGTTGGCGACGCTACAACTGGCCGGAACTCCTGGCGGGAAAACTTCCTCTGAGAACAAAGAAAGAGTCGAATTTTTTGAGCATCGAAGGTCAGTTGCTGGGCGGCGAGCAGGGAAAGATTCCACCCGGTACAATGCTGACAGGTATCATACAGGCAAAGGACTCGACAAGAACTTTTATATCGCTGCCGGTAGATCGGTTTGGACGTGTGAAAAGCGATGGAATGATTTTCTATGATTATGCAAAGCTCTTTTTTCAGTTTGCCGACACAAAACGGAAATTTGAAACATCTTCTCTGAATGTAGACAACGGTCTCTACAAAGGCATGAAAAGCATCAGCTTCAGCGCGATCGATAAAATGCGCATAGGCGGCCCCGATAGTACCATCTGGGCGCGGAACCTGAAGCAGGCGAGCGACGAAGTAAAGATTGCCATACAGAGAAACAGAAAGACCCAGACACTGCAGGAAGTGATAGTAAAGGGAAAGGTGAAAACGGAAGCCCAGAAGATGGATGAAAGGTATACCAGCGGACTTTTCAGCGGCGGCGATGCCAGATCTTTTGACGTAGCCAATGATCCCTTCGGCGCTACGAGCTTCTCTGTTTTCCAGTACCTGCAGGGCAAGGTGGCCGGATTACAAATCAGCATGGCCGGGGGTCAGCCCTCGCTGAGCTGGCGCGGAAGTTCACCTGTTTTTTATCTCAATGAAATGCAGTCGGACGTTTCGCTGATACAAAACATCAATATGAGTGAAGTCGCCTATATAAAGGTATTCGGTCCAGGTGCAGCCGGCGGAATGCAGACCCAGGGCGGGGGTGCTATCGCCGTTTACACCAAGAAAGGTGGTGACGTCACTGACAATTCTGATGCTAAAGGTTTGAGCTCGTTACAAATCACGGGCTATACTGATTTGAAAGAATTTTCTTCACCGGATTATGCTACTGCCGCGCCAACACATGATTTACCGGATCTGCGCACGACCCTTTTCTGGAATCCTTTTATATTTCTCGACAAGGCTTCAAGAAGGTATAAGTTTCAGTTTTACAATTCCGATGCGACCAAACGGTTTCGCCTCGTGCTCGAGGGTATTAATATAGAAGGAAAGTTTGTCCATATCGAAAAACTGATTCAATGACAGTTGGTGATGTAATCTCCAGGCTTGAATCCCTCGCACCGCCATCGCTGCAGGAGTCATACGATAATGCGGGACTTATCTGCGGAGATGCTGCTGCTGTTTGCACCGGGATCATCGTTGCGCTCGACAGTACGGAAGACGTTGTTCTCGAAGCCATCAGAAACAACTGTAATATGGTTGTTGCGCATCATCCCATCGTATTTCGCGGCATCAAAAAACTGACGGGGAAAAATTATGTGGAAAGAACTTTGATCACCGCCATCAAAAATGACATCGCCATTTTCGCCATACACACCAACCTTGATAATATCTCGGCAGGAGTGAGTCAAAAAATGGCTTCGGCCATCGGACTCGAAAACACCAGGATATTGGCACCGAAAGCGGACCAGCTCTGCAAACTGTATACGTTTGTCCCAAACAGTCATGCTGAAAAAGTAAGAGATGCTGTTTTTTCGGCAGGCGGAGGTCAAATCGGTAAATACGCTGAATGCAGTTTCTCATCTGAGGGCATAGGGAGCTTCAAGGCAGGGGAGGGAACAAATCCTTATGCAGGGAAAAAAGGTGAACTCCATTTCGAAAATGAAACAAAGCTGGAGATCATTTTCCCGGTATGGGCTGAGCGGGAAATAATTAAAGCCTTGTTGGCCGCTCATCCATACGAGGAAGTGGCCTATGATATCATCGCCCTTCAGAACGAACACCCGGGTACGGGCAGTGGAATTGTTGGTGAACTTGCGGAAGCGATGGAAGAAACGGCTTTTCTGGCGCTTCTGGCCCGGAACTTTGATGTGCCGGTGATACGGCATACCAGGCTAAGGGGAAGAATGGTAAAAAAGGTAGCGGTATGCGCAGGGGCAGGTAGTTTCCTCATTCCCAATGCTTTAGCGGAAAAAGTAGATTTTTTTATAAGTGGGGACTTCAAATATCATGAGTTTTTTGACGCCGACGGCAGGATTACAATTGCCGATATCGGCCATTTCGAAAGCGAACAGCAGAGCATCGACCTGCTGCTGGCATTTTTACAGGAAAATTTTCGTACCTTTGCCACCCTTAAAACTACCGTGAGAACCAATCCGGTATTGTATTACAAAACATAAATTAACATATGGCAACAGTCAAAGACTTTTCGGTCGAAGAAAAACTCACTTCTCTCGTAACTCTGCAGAAGATAGAAAGCAAGCTTGACGAGATAAAAGTGTTGAAAGGTGAATTGCCGATGGAAGTAAGTGACCTGGAAGACGAAATTACAGGGTTGAATGCACGACAGACCCGCGTTGAAGAAGAAATCAACGGTATCAACGAATTTACAAATCAGAAAAAAGAGCTGATCAAAGAGGCTGAAATTCTGATCAAAAAATACGAAAAGCAAACAGAGAATGTAAAAAACAGCCGCGAGTTTGAAGCAATCAATAAAGAAATTGAAATGCAGCAACTCGAAGTGAAACTGGCTGAAAAACATATCAAGGATGCTCATGAAGAAATTGCAGAAAAAGCGGTTTTACTCGAAAGAGCGAAAAAAGCTTTGTCCAGTAAAGATGCCGTACTGAGCAGCAAAAAAGGCGAGCTCGAGAAAATCATCTCAGCTACAGAAAAAGAAGAAAAACATTTTCAGAAACTCAGCGCAGAAGCAAGAGAGAAAGTAGATGAGCGCCTGCTGAATTCTTACGACCGCATCCGCAAAAACTACCGCAACGGTCTTGGCGTAGTCCCTGTTGAGCGCGATGCATGCGGAGGTTGCTTCAACGCCATCCCGCCACAAAAACAAAGCGAAATCAAACAACGCAAGAAGATCATCATTTGCGAAAACTGTGGAAGAATTCTGGTCGACAACGACCTTAACGATACCATAGAAGTAAAATAACTTCGCAACGGGTGATAATCCCCAAATAATTTCCTAAAGCCACCTTACGGGTGGCTTTTTTTGTGCTAATTTGCTTTTTCAATGCTACAGAAACTTCATATACAGAACTATGCAATCATCGACCACCTTGAGATTGCATTCCCCGAAAAATTGAATATCATCACGGGTGAAACCGGTGCGGGTAAATCAATTCTGATGGGAGCACTTTCTCTTATTCTTGGCGAAAGGGCAGACAGCTCTGCTTTGCAAAACAGGGCGAAGAAATGCATCGTGGAAGGTTTTTTTGCAGCAGAAGGGAGAAAAGAAATAAAACATTTTCTCCGCGAAAATGATCTCGATACCGATGATGAACTGGTGATCAGACGCGAGATAGCAGCATCCGGAAAATCAAGGGCCTTTATCAATGACAGTCCGGTAAACCTTGAACAGTTGCGCACCCTGAGCGCCATGCTGGTCGACCTGCACCAGCAATTTGATACGCTTACACTTGGCGAGTCAGATTTTCAGAGAGCAGTGATTGATGCGCTCGCCGGACATGGCGACAGCCTCACTCAATACCGGACAGTTTTCAAACAACTCCAGCATACAAGCTCGGAACTAAAGGAACTCCAGACACAGAAAAATACGTTTACAAAAGAATACGACTACAATAAATTTCTGTTCGACGAGCTGGAAGAAATTTCACTGAAAGAAAACGAAATCGAGCAACTCGAAGCTGAATTGAAAATGCTGAGTAATTCGGAAGGAATCAAATCAATGCTGCTAACAGCCAACACCACGCTGAGCGAAGGAGAGACTCCGATTTCACAACAACTAAAATCACTCTGCAACCAGATAAGTCAGTATACCTCTTTTCATACTGAATTGCCGGCATTGTTAGCGAGACTGCAGTCTGCACAAATTGAAGTCACAGATATTGCGGGAGAGCTCGACCATATCAACGGCTCCGTAAACCACGATCCCGCGCGCATTGAAGAGATAAACCAACGCACTTCATCTGCCTATAAACTGATGAAAAAACATGGCGCAAATTCTACCACCGACCTGCTGGCTATCAAAGATGCGCTGGACAGTAAATTGCAGGCGGTGCTGAACATCGACGAAGCGATAGCGAACAAAGAAAAAGTTGTCTTGCAATTAAGGCAGGACGCCGAATCGCTCGCCGCCACCATCTCGTCAAAAAGAAATAGTCAGGCCGCACCATTCGAAGAAAAAGTGAATAAACTATTGAGCCAGGTGGGCATGCCGAATGCAAAGATTCGTGTGGACATTCAGCCATCTGCTCAGCTGAATGAAACAGGCGCAGACAAAATAGAATTTCTTTTCGACGCAAATAAAAGCAACCGCTTCGAACCGATACGCAAAGTAGCAAGCGGCGGTGAACTAAGCAGGCTAATGCTCTGCATAAAATCCCTCGTGGCACAATCGCTCGACATGCCCACCCTGATCTTCGATGAAATAGATTCAGGCATTTCCGGCGAAGCCGCCAAACAGGTTGGTATCATCATGAAGGGACTTGCCAAAAAACGACAGGTGCTTTGCATCACCCATCAGCCGCAGATCGCAGGAAAAGCGGATGCGCACTTTTTTGTCTACAAAGAAATCCAGGGTGATGCCATCAAAACAAATATCAGGGTACTGACAAAAGATGAAAGGATCACCGCGATCGCCCAGATGCTCAGCGGTGAAAAGCCTACAGCAGCTGCGCTGGAGAATGCACGTGAGATGGTGATGAATTGATATCACTTCCTTATTTTTACACAAATTCTGTTTATGTCTTATAACCTTCTGAAAGGAAAAAAAGGAATAATTTTCGGCGCACTCGACGATAAATCAATAGCCTGGAGAACCGCTTTGCGCTGCCACGAGGAAGGCGCTCAGATCGTTCTCAGCAATGCACCGGTCGCCCTCCGCATGGGTGAAATCAATAAGCTGGCAGAACAGGTCAATGCTCCGGTCATCGGCGCAGATGTTGTAAACATGGACGATCTCAAAGGACTCTTCGAAAAATCAATGGAGCATTTTGGTGGAAAGGTTGACTTTGTTCTCCACTCAATAGGAATGAGCATCAACGTTCGCAAAGGGAGGTCGTATACAGACCTGGATTATGGCTTTCACCAGAAATCGCTCGACATATCTGCATCCAGCCTCCACCGCGTTTTAAAAACCGCCTGGGATCTCGATGCCATCAATGAGTGGGGCAGTGTAGTGGCACTCTCTTATATCGCTGCGCAGCGTGTATTTCCTGACTACAGCGAAATGGCGGATGCAAAAGCATTGCTTGAAAGTATTGCGCGCAGTTTTGGATACCACTACGGAGTGCGCAACAAAGTAAGAATAAATACCATTTCGCAATCACCTACAAAAACCACAGCGGGAAGTGGGGTAAAAGGCTTTGATGATTTTACCAGCTATGCCGAAAAAATGAGCCCGCTTGGCAACGCATCTTCAGATGATTGTGCAGCATATATCGTAACGATGTTCAGCGACCTCACCAGAATGGTGACCATGCAGAATCTTTTTCACGATGGTGGATTCTCCTATACCGGCGTTTCGCAAGGGGTCATCGAAAATTTTGCAAAAGGAATTCAATAATATTTTTTCCGATAAAAGAAGAAGCCGTCCCATAGAGACGGCTTCTTCTTTTATAAAGCTTTCGATGAAAAAGATCAATACTCATCTTCATTAAAAAAGAAATCTTCCTGCGACGGATAATCAGGCCAGATATCATCTATCCCCTCATAGATCTCACCTTCGTCTTCAAGTTCCTGCAGGTTTTCGACAACCTCAATAGGTGCACCGCTGCGGATCGCATAATCAATCAATTCGTCCTTGGTTGCTGGCCAGGGAGCGTCTTCCAGATAGGAGGCTAATTCAAGTGTCCAAAACATCTTTTACCTTTTAAAATTCCCGCAAATGTAATTGTTAATCTTTAACAACCAAATGTAGTTTTCCCTTTGGTAAATTTGAGGAAATTACTGGTTGCGTCCGTTACTAACAACGAATAACCCGGGAGCTTCGTATTTTCGCCTGCCCGGAAAAAAACAATGCATGCTAAAAGCGGAAAAAATACATAAATCTTATGGTCAGCTCCAGGTACTGAAAGGGGTGGAGATCGCTGTCAATAAAGGGGAAATCGTCAGTATAGTGGGTCCTTCCGGGTCCGGAAAAAGCACACTCCTGCATATCCTTGGGACGCTCGACCGGGCGGATCAAGGGGAAATTTCGCTCAATGGCCAGGCCATGCAGGGAATGAATGCCAAAAGTCTGGCCTCCTTCAGGAACCGTCATATCGGGTTTGTCTTCCAGTTTCACCACCTCCTGCCCGAATTTACCGCAATAGAAAATGTTTCTGTACCGGGTTGGATTGCCGGCAGGGGAAGAAAAGAGGTAGCAGCCGAAGCTTCCAAACTTTTGAAAATGCTGGGACTGGCAGGCAGGGAAGAAAACAAACCACAGCAATTATCCGGAGGCGAGCAGCAGAGGGTGGCAGTTGCCCGGGCACTGATCAACAAACCGGCTATCATTTTTGCGGACGAACCTACCGGAAACCTCGATTCTGCCAATGCCCGTGAATTGCATCAGCTGTTTTTTGATTTAAGGAAACAGTTCGAGCAGACATTTCTGATAGTCACCCATAACGAGGAACTTGCCACCATGAGCGACCGCGTATTGCATATGAAAGACGGTCTGATGGCTTAATTTAAAGACGTGGCCTCCAGGGAATTTCTGCAATATTCATCTCGTGCCCATAAAACCTGCACAACACAAAGAGATAGTCGCTGAGCCGGTTCAGGTATTTGATGATGATTTCTTCGGTTTCATCTTCAGTGCCCATCAGACGGACGCAGCAGCGTTCAGCACGCCGGCAGACACAGCGGGCAATATGCAGTTGCGAGATGGTAGTATGACCGCCGGGAATGATAAAATATTTCATCGCCGGCATTGATTCATTCATTTTGTCCATCTCCTTTTCCAGAAGTACAACGTCCTCCTCATGCAGGTCCGGAATGCGCATTTTTGGTTCCTTTTCCGGGTCGCAGGCTAGCGAAGAGCCAATCGTAAAAAGACGATCCTGTACTTCCGCCAATATAGCGGCCGCAGAAAGCCCCTGCAATAAATCCTTGCACAGACCGGCATAGGAATTCAATTCATCAACGGTTCCATAGGCTTCGATCCGCAGGTCGGACTTGGCCACCTTGGTGCCCCCGATCAGCGAGGTCTTACCCTTATCACCGGTTTTTGTGTAAATCTTAGTAGACATTTGCAATCTGGTTGGATCAATGAACGGGCTGCAGCTTGTCCGCTCTTCTTTTGTCGGTTTCTATAACGCCATCGCGCAGACGCACAATTCTGTGGGCATGATTGGCAATGTCTTCTTCATGCGTCACCAGCACCACGGTATTGCCCGAAGCCTGTATTGCGCCAAAGATATCCATGATCTCAATCGAGGTCTTACTGTCGAGGTTTCCGGTTGGCTCATCCGCAAGTATTATCGCAGGAGTGTTTACAAGCGCCCTGGCAATGGCCACACGCTGACACTGACCACCACTCAGCTCATTTGGCTTGTGATGACTCCGGTCTGCGAGTCCCACCTTGTCGAGCACGTCCTTTGCCATTTCAATTCTCAGCTTCTTTCCAATTCCAGCATACACCAATGGCAGAGCAACATTCTCCGCAGCGGTAAGCCTTGGCAACAGGTTGAACTGCTGGAAAACGAATCCGATTTCCTTATTTCTTACCCCCGCAAGTGCATCGTCCGCCATCTTGCTCACGTCATTGTCATTCAGAATATAACGACCGGCAGTAGGAGAATCCAGGCAGCCAAGAATATTCATCAGGGTACTTTTGCCTGAGCCCGATGGTCCCATCAGTGCCACATATTCATTTTTAAATATGTCCAGTGTGATGCCCTTTAAAACCGGAATCGGCTGTTTGCCCATAAAGTAGGCCTTCTCAATATTTTCCAGATGAATGATACCGTGCATGGGCTTTGGGAGTTTATCTATTTTTTTATCACTTTAGGAACCGTAAAATAATCATTATTGTTGCCCGGAGCATTTTTGAGGGCGGCTGTTTTTGACATGGAACCAGATACCTCGTCTTCTCTGAATACATCAATCCCCTGGCTCATATGCAGCAGTGGTTCAGTGCCTTCAGTATTCACCTCCCTGAGCTTTTCTACAAAGGCAATCATTCGCTGCAGATCCGCCTTGATGCCCGCTTTCTCCCATTCCGTAAATGAAAGCCTCGCGAGGTTTGCCAGGTTGTCAACCAATGCATCGTTTACGTCCATACAAACAAAAATAAAGAATTAAAATCTGTTATCTTCGCCCTCCTTATGGAAAAGAAGCAGCAGATTGTTATGAGTGGTATTCGTCCCACCGGTTTTCTGCACCTGGGTAATTACTTCGGGGCGCTGAGGAATTATGTGAGAATGCAGGACGAATTTGAATGCTATTTTATGGTGGCAGACCTCCACTCGCTGACCACGCATCCCGATACCAAACAGTTAAAAGCCAACGTACACCGTGTACTTGCCGAAAACATTGCCAGTGGCATCGACCCAGACAAGGCCGCTTTGTACTGCCAGAGCCATATATACGAAACCAATGAACTGTACCTGATTCTCAATATGCTTGCGTATAAAGGTGAGCTTGAGAAGACCACCACTTTTAAGGATAAGGTCCGCTTGCAACCCGAAAACGTAAACGCCGGCCTGCTTACTTATCCCGTTCTTCAGGCTGCCGACATCCTTTTACACCGCGCCAGCCTGGTGCCGGTGGGGAAGGATCAGGAACAACACCTCGAGATGGCGCGCAACTTTGCAAAGAGGTTCAATCACCGTTATGGCGAAGTATTCCCGGAACCCCAGGCATTTAATTATGGACTTGAACTGATAAAAGTGCCCAGCCTCGACGGCTCTGGAAAAATGAGCAAAAGCGAAAACCAGAACGCTACCCTTTATCTCGCTGACGACGACGACACCATCGTCAACAAAATAAAAAAGGCCAAAACAGATTCCGGGCCGGCAACGCCAAATGCGGAGAAACCTGACTATATTCAGAACATCTTTCAACTGATGCGACTGGTAAGCAGTGAAGAGGTGATTGCAAAATTTGAGGCCGACTTCAACAGCTGTAATATCCGATACGGTGATATGAAAAAACAACTGGCAGAAGACATGGTCGCTTTCATCAGACCTATCCGTGAAAAGGTCAATGCAATCCTCAGTGATGAAAAATACCTGGCAGGCATCATGGAGCTCGGCGCGGAGAAAGCGCGGAAAAGTGCAAAGGCAACCATGGAAATCGTAAGAGAATCGATTGGTTTAAAATATTACTGATTAATTCAATATTTTTATCGGCCTCACCAATTTTTAGAAATCGAAAATGCCTCAACGGCGGTTAAATGGCAAAATCAAAGAAACCGAAACATATTGCGATAGCAGGAAATATAGGAGCCGGTAAAACGACACTCACTGAAATGCTGAGCAAGCAATACAAGTGGATACCGCAATTCGAAGATGTTGACCACAACCCATATCTGAACGATTTCTATGAGGACATGCCACGCTGGAGCTTCAACCTCCAGATATATTTTCTCAACAACCGATTGAATCAGCTGCTCGATATTCACCGCGGAACAGAGACGGTTATTCAGGACCGCACCATTTATGAGGACGCTCATATTTTCGCACCCAATCTGCACGAAATGGGTTTGATGAGCAAGCGCGATTTCGACAACTATTTTGTATTCTTTCAGACCCTCAAAAGCATGGTGCAGCCACCGGATCTGCTGATATACCTGCAGGGTTCAGTGCCAACACTTGTTGGACAAATACAGAAACGCGGAAGGGAATACGAAGAAAATATCCGCCTCGATTATCTGAAGAGATTAAATGACTACTACAATAAATGGATTGAATCTTACAAGGAAGGTCCTCTTCTGGTTATCAATATCGACAAAAATAAGTTTGCGGAAAACGAAGAGCACATGGGTGAGATCATTTCAAAAGTAGATGCGCAGCTCTACGGTCTTTTCTGATTTTTTTAATATCCTGCAAATTCTTTGAGCGATTCCAGTTCATCCTGAATTTTTTTCAGCCACTCAGCCTGCCTGGCCTTGTCCCTGCTGAAATTGCTTTCATCGTCATATTCATTTTGCATATCGTTTTGCTGGTTGACGATATTCTGATAAATGGCATTGATGTCTTTTGATGCTGTTGCGTGGTTGAACTTGTACTTTTTGAGATCACGGTGCAGCTTTCTTGCATGAATTTCAGTGATGTCGAAATGTCCCTGTTCATGCGAAAGGATATGGTCATTTTTCACCCTTCCCCAGGAAGAATTCTTTTCAAAAAAACAACTGATTTCATAATTGAGTCCCTGACGGATGCTGTAACCGTATTTGAAGTTTATCCGGGCGCTGGTGAGTGCGGCAACCGTAGAGCCCTCTGGCACCTTTCCTTTAAAATCATTCCAGTTGAGCTTCCTGGTTGCCTTCCACGGCAGCGATGACTCTTCCTTGCCGGTAAATGACAGTCCGCCAATGGTCAGAAGAATTATTGTGAGTATTTTCCAGTTCATCGGATGCTTTAATAGAGAACGACAAAGATCCACCGAAAGCTGCAAAGAAAACCTTAAAAATGACGGTCATTTCGACCGAGCGCAGCGAGTGGAGAAATCCCCAGCCGACCGGAGTCTGGACCCGTTGATAAATAGTAGGGGATGTCTCGGCTTCGCTCGACATGACGGCTTCGCCCGCATAACAAAAAACCCCGGCGATTAACACCGGGGTTAGGATTGGCAAACCTCGTAGAGACCGGCGCCAGATGGCGCAAAACGTTTATATTTTTGGACCTGCAGCGGCCACCTCGGGATCCACACCTGCAGCGTACTTTTCAAAATTTTTCGCAAACTGTCCGGCAAGATTTTTTACCGTTGCGTCGAAACGGGATTTGTCGGCCCAGGTATTTCTCGGATTAAGAATTTCAGAAGGCACACCCGGACAAGACTGCGGTACTTCAAATCCGAAAACAGGATCAGACTCAAACGCAACATTGTCGAGCTGACCGGAAAGCGCCGCGGTAATCATCGCCCTCGTATAAGAAAGCTTCATTCGGCTTCCAGTTCCATATGAACCACCACTCCAACCTGTATTCACCATCCAGACATTTACATTGTGTCTGCGCATTTTTTCTCCCAGCATGGCCGCATATTTTCCGGGATGCAATGGAAGAAATGGTGCTCCGAAACAAGCACTGAATGTTGATTTTGGCTCGGTCACACCGGCTTCTGTACCCGCTACTTTTGCGGTATATCCACTGATGAACTGATACATGGCCTGCGCCGGTGTAAGTCTGCTTACCGGCGGTAAGACGCCGTAGGCATCGCAGGTGAGGAAAAATATATTTTTTGGAATGCCGCCGATAGAAGGTTCAATGGCATTGCTTATAAAATCAAGCGGATAAGATACTCTTGTGTTTTCTGTGATGACTTTTGAAGAAAAATTGATGGTATTGGTACCCGGAAAAAATTTTGTATTTTCTACCAGCGCACCGGGACGGATAGCATTGAAAATTTCCGGCTCACGTTCTTCACTCAGGTCAATCGTCTTTGCATAACAACCACCTTCAAAATTGAAAATGCCGTTGTTTGACCAGCCATGCTCATCGTCACCAATCAGCTTTCTGTTTGGATCCGCGCTCAGCGTGGTTTTACCTGTTCCGCTCAGACCGAAAAACAAAGCCGTATCGCCTTCCTGTCCAAGGTTTGCCGAGCAATGCATACTCAATACGTCATGCTGCTGTGGCAGTAAAAAATTCAGGACAGAAAATATTCCTTTTTTTGTTTCACCTGTATATCCCGATCCTGCTATCAGGATCATTTTTTGTTTGAACGAAACAACCGCGGCGTTGTGCTGACGCGTGCCGCAAACTTTTGCATCAAGTTTCAAACCCGGAGCTGAAAGTATCGTCCACTCCGCATTAAAATTTTCAAGCTCCTCTTCATTCGGACGCAAAAACATATTGTAGGCAAAAAGATTTATCCAGGGCTTTTCGTTGATGATGCGGATCCCCATCTTATACCTGGGATCAGCACAGGCAAATGCATCCCTCACCCACAATTCATTTCTTTCGTTGAGGTAGTTGATAATCTGTTTGCGGATTATCTCAAAGCTGTCTTCACTGACGGGTAGGTTAAACTCATTCCAGTGAACCGTATCTGCAGTGATTTCGTCTTTAACAATGAATTTGTCTTTTGGACTTCTGCCGGTGAATTCACCGGTTTCAATAACGAGCGCTCCCGTATCGTTGAGAACTCCTTCTCCAAGTCTCAATGTATCCTGAACAAGTTCGTCGGGGTTAAGCTGATAGTGCAGACTGTTGTTTACATGAAGACCAAGTTTGGAGAGTTGGGCAGCAGGAAGCGAAATCGTTGTAACAGACATATAAATACTAACGTTTGTTTGTCTGCAAATATAGCCAGCATATTTGAGGATTCATAGGGATGTGTCGTCTCTACACGTTGATGGGTATCAACTATTTATTGATAATTTGTCAATATTCTCCCGATTGAGCGGTGATTTTTGAAATATCTCTAAAGTTTGGCCAGAATTCATGCCTGTTTTCCAAATCTCTGTGATACACTTACTTTTGGAGCATGGGTAAAATGATTCTGAACGGAGCGCTGGTCAACGATGCCAATCTGGTTGCCGGTGCAAGCAACCGGGGATTGAGGTTTGGCGATGGCATATTTGAAACATTCAGGGTGGTTAAAGGCATCATTCAACTGGAAGACCTGCATTTTGAACGGTTTTACCGCGGACTGAAAGCGCTCGGGTTTGATTACCCCCAGCACCTGAATGCCGGCTTGCTCCGAACCCAGATAGGCGTTCTTTGTGAATCGAACGGGCACCGCATTGCCCGGGTACGTCTGACTGTATTCAGGGGTGATGGCGGACTGTATGACCCTGCAAATCACGCAGCGAATTATATTATTCAAAGCTGGGCGCTTGACTCCGAGAACTGGACATTCAACGAGAACGGTCTGGTTGCTGGTATCTACCCAGATGCAAGAAAGACGATGGATTCATTCTCCTCGCTGAAAACAAATAATTTTCTTTGCTATGCGATGGGCGCACTGCATGCAAAAAAAATGCAGTGGAACGACTCGATCATTTTCAATGCCGCCGGCGATATCTGCGAAACCACCATTGCCAATATTTTTATTGTAAAGAACGGACAAGTGAGCACACCTGCACTGAGTGAAGGATGCATAGCAGGTGTGGTGCGGACATGGCTTCTGGGCCAGCTGCATTCAAGGGGAATATTTGCAGAAGAAAAACAGATTACAAAAACGGAGCTGATGTCTGCCGATGAAGTATTTCTTACTAACTCTATATATGGCCTTCGCTGGATAAAATCGATCGATGCAGGAGAAGGAAAAATTACAAATTACAGCAACCAGTTTGGCAGGGAGATATTTGATCAGGTATGCAAAAACCCTGATGATCGCTGAACCTTCGCACGAAAGCAATGTTGTTGATCTTACTCATACAACATGAAGAAAACGATCAATATTTGCTGGTTCAGACGCGATCTTCGTTTAACAGACAACGCAGCCCTCTACCATGCGCTCAAGGAAGGAAAACCTGTGCTCCCCATTTTTATTTTTGATAAGTATATTCTGGATGAACTGGAAGACAAATCCGACAGAAGAGTTGGATTCATTCATGCCGCGATCGAAGAGATGCAATCCCGGTTGACTGAGCTTTCCACATCAATGGAAGTGTACTATGGTTTCCCCGAAGAAGTATTCGCAAAACTGACGAAAACATATGACATCGATACCGTTTTCGCAAATCACGATTATGAACACTATGCTATAGACAGAGATAATACAGTGGCTGCACTGCTTGGCCAGGCGGGAATAAAATTTAAAACGTATAAGGACCACGTGATTTTTGAAAAAACCGAAGTTGTAAAAGACGATGGAAAATCTTATTCAGTTTTTACCCCCTACAGCCGAAAATGGAAGAGCAAGCTGAATGATTTTTATCTTAAGGCCTATCCCACAGAACCACTTTTTACTCATTTTTATAAACAAAAACCAAAACCCATTTGCTCACTTGAAGAAATGGGTTTTGCTGCAGGCGATGGTGATTTTCCATCCCCGGATCCTGATGAAGAAATTATCAGGAAGTATGGGAAGCAGCGCGATTTCCCGGGTATCAATGGTACTTCCAAACTTGGGGTACACCTGCGTTTTGGTACGGTAAGCATCAGAAAACTGGCCAGGCTGGCACTCGGCCTCAATGAAACTTTTTTGAATGAGTTGATCTGGCGCGACTTCTATCAGATGGTGCTGGCAAATTTTCCGCAGATCGGGCAGGGGAAGTCTTTTCGTCCGGAGTACGACAATATCCGATGGAGAAACAATGAGGAGGAATTCAGGCGATGGTGCGAGGGACAAACAGGATTTCCAATTGTCGATGCCGGTATGCGCGAGCTCAATGCAACAGGTTTTATGCACAACCGGGTGCGCATGATCGTGGCTTCCTTTCTCACCAAAGATCTGCTGGTTGACTGGCGATGGGGTGAAGCATATTTTGCTGCAAAACTGCTCGACTTTGACTTTGCAGCGAACAACGGCGGATGGCAGTGGGCGAGTGGCAGTGGCTGCGACGCTGCTCCGTATTTCAGGGTCTTTAATCCATCCAGACAGGCAGCGACATTCGATAAAGGCCTTGTGTACATCAGAAAGTGGGTACCTGAACTGGATAGTTTCGGTTATCCATCACCGTTAGTTGATCACGATATTGTCAGAAAAAGATGTCTTGAGGTTTATGCAAAAGGGCTAAACAAAAATGTCAATCCATAAAAACCTTCTCCGCCGCTATGTTCAGGTGACGGAGACCAGCATAGACATCGATCAGGCTCAGGACCGCTTTTCTGCCTTCGGCGCCTAAGCGGCGCGAAAAGTCATTTACATATAAATCGATGTGTTTGCGCATGATGTCCTCTTCCATTTCCTGTGAATGCTGCCGCACATATTCCGGCAATATGGGATAGTTTTTGAAAGCGTAATCAATGCTCTCTTCAATCAAAGCGTTTACTTTTTTTATCAGATCCGGGTGGATGTTTCTCTTTGCTACGATTCCGCCGAGCGGGACTGGCGAGCCGGTCTTCTTTTCCCAATAGTTACCCAGGTCTTTTATTTTCACCAGGCCTTTTTTCTCGTACGTGAAACGGTTCTCATGTATGATTACACCCAGGTCGGCCTTTCCTTCGAGCAGCATTTTTTCCACGTCTGAGAACAATACG
>JACMLD010000379.1 GCA_014379785.1 Chitinophagaceae bacterium | reverse complement strand
TGGCGGTGGTATGGCATCTTATATCCTGTCCAAAGCCGGATTGAAAGTGTGTCTTATCGAGGCCGGACCAATGTATGACCCGGCTGTGAATATCACGCAGCTGAAAGGACCATGGGAAAGTCCAAGACGCGGGGCAAGCACCAAATTCAGGCCTTTTGGCGATTTTGACGCCTGTTATCATGGCTGGGACATTGAAGGCGAACCGTATACACATGCTGCCGGAACCAAATGGGACTGGTGGCGCGCGAGGATGCTCGGCGGCCGTACAAACCATTGGGGCCGAATTTCGTTGCGTTTTGGGCCAAAGGATTTTAAAAGAAGAAGTATTGACGGGCTGGGTGATGACTGGCCCATCAGTTACGACGATATAAAGCCCTTTTATGACAGGGTTGATAAACTAATCGGTGTTTTTGGTACCAACGAAGGACTTGAAAATGATCCGGATGGGATATTTCTTCCTCCTCCGAAACCACGTTTACATGAAATTCTCATTAAAAATGCGGGTACCAGGGTAGGTGTGCCGGTGATTCCATCCCGCCTTTCCATTCTTACAAAAGCATTGCCTGATAATAAAGATAGAAAGGCCTGTTTCTTCTGCAGCCAGTGCAACAGAGGTTGTATGGTCTACGGGGATTTTTCTTCTTCGTCTGTGCTGGTTAAGCCGGCCATGGCAACAGGCAATGTAGACGTCATTCCGAATGCGATGGCCAGGGAGGTGACTACCAATCGTGAAGGATTGGCAACCGGTGTATCTTATGTTTCCAAAGATGATTTGCAGGAATACCAGGTAGTGGGCAAGGTGGTGATTTTGGCGGCAAGTGCCTGCGAAAGTTCGAGGCTGATGCTGAATTCAAAATCACAGCGTCATCCGAATGGTATTTCAAACAGCAGTAATGTGGTTGGCAAATATCTGCACGACAGCACTGGTGCAGCCGTGGGAGGATATCTTCCGAATCTTTTTGGCAGGAAAAGATATAACGAAGATGGCGTGGGTGGAATGCACGTGTATTCACCATGGTGGGGCGACAACAAAAAACTGGATTTTCCGAGAGGCTATCATATCGAATACTGGGGTGGAATGGGTGCTCCTGCTTATGGTTTTGGTATGGGCACAGAGAACATGAATGGAAAATATGTGGTGAACGGAAAGAAAAAGGAAGCGGGCGGATATGGCGCTTCGCTGAAAGAAGACGTCCGGTTCTTCTATGGTGCGGGAGTGGGTATGGCAGGTCGTGGTGAAGCTTTGGCACTGGAGTCAAACTATTGCGAGATTGATCCGTCGGTCGTTGACAAATATGGAATACCGGTTCTCCGTTTCAATGTAAAGTACAGCGATCACGAAATCAACCAGGCAAAGCATATGAAGGAAACCTTTCGTGAGATGATGCATGAGATGGGTGCGGTGATTACCTGGGGAGATGATGGCAAGGAGACGAACTATGGACTTGAAACGCCGGGTAAAATTATTCATGAAGCGGGTACTGCCAGAATGGGCAATGATCCAAAGAAGAGTGCGCTCAATAAATGGAGCCAGGCACATGAGTGTAAGAATTTGTTTGTGGTGGATGGTGCTCAGTTTGTAAGTCAGGCCGATAAAAATATCACGCTGACGATCCTCGCGCTCAGCATGCGTGCATCTGAGTACATCATCGACGAACTCAAAAAGAATAATATTTAAGATCCTTAAAGATTTTGAAAATGGACAGAAGAAAGTCGCTCAAGGCCCTGATTTTTGGTACCGTGTCAACCGGTGTACTGGTAGAGGCCTGTAAGAATGCCGATACAAAAATAGAAGCCGCCAAACCGGATCCGAATGTGCTCGGTTACGACCGCACGCCGGAAGAGTTGGCCCAGATAAAAAAACTGAATTCAGAGAAATATTTCACCGATCACGAGTTGGCAACCATCACGGTGCTTGCGGATATCATCATTCCAAAAGATGATGTGAGCGGGTCGGCTTCCGAAGCGGGAGTTCCTGCCTTTATTGAATTCATTGTGAAAGATATGCCGAATCACCAGACGCCGATGCGCGGAGGTTTGAGATGGCTGGATGTGCAGTGTATGAAGCGGTATGAAAAATCTTTCAAAGATTGCAGCAGCAGTCAGCAGATCGAAATGGTGGATCTCATTGCTTACCCGGATCGCGCAAAGAGCAAACCTGAACTCGCTGCGGGTGTCGCATTCTTTAATAAGATGCGTGATCTCACCGCGACTGGTTTTTATACAACGGCCATGGGTTTTAAAGATCTTGGGTATATGGGTAATGTGCCCAATCAGTGGAACGGCGTTCCTGCAGATGTTCTCAAACAGTATGGCGTAAGTTATACTGATAAGGAGCTGAAGGAATGTGTAAGTTTTGACAAGGCTTAGGAATGGAAGTAACAAACACGCGGGTACGTCAGGCTAAAATTCTGAGGATAGCAAGAAAGGTTCATCGTACCACCGGTGCTTTGTTATTTGTTTTCTTCTTTTTTATCTCAATAACAGGTCTGCTGCTTGGATGGAAAAAGCACAGTGGTGATGCTTTGCTTGCGAAGTCGCGCAAAGGGTCATCTACAAATCTGGCGGAATGGCTGTCGATCGATAGTCTGCATCGATTAGCAGCTATACATGCCCGTGAGCACATAGGTCCGGCTTTTGATACAACGATTGACCGCATTGATGTAAGACCCGACAAGGGGATGGTAAAATTTACTTTCGTTTCAGATTTTGTGGGTTTGCAGCTGGATGGCGCTACAGGTAAGTTGTTGCATATTGAAAAGCGGAGGGCTGATTTCGTGGAGAATGTGCATGATGGGTCCATCCTGGACAGGTATTTTAACACAAGCAATGGTCAGATAAAACTGGTGTATACATCAGTGATGGGTGTTGCCTTATTTATTTTCACTGTTACGGGGTTTTGGTTGTGGTATGGGCCTAAGCGGATGAGGAGTCGGAAGAGTTAGCATTCAAATTTACCTAT
>JACMLD010000378.1 GCA_014379785.1 Chitinophagaceae bacterium | reverse complement strand
TGTTGGCTTTTCGATGACAGAAATGATGGAAGCGAAACCGGCCGAGGCACTGTCGAGACGTACTCTTGTGTTCGGGTCTTCGTCTTTCATGGTGGTTGAAAAAAGTTTCCAACCCGGTTGAATATCCGCTCGGAGATTAAGCTGGTAGCCGGTTTGAGCGGAACCGGTTGCTGAGAAATTCCAGGTGATGGATTTTGATGAGGCACTATCCTGTGCAATGGCATGTGATGCGAAGAGAAGAAATAAAAGAAAGTAAAAAATTCGCTTCATGCTGGTGTTTTTGTAAACAATAAACGAGTTCCGCTAAGAACCCGTTTATAAAATTAATTGTGTCTTCAGATCTTATCCGCCAATATTTACTTTGAATGCGATTTCTGATGGGGGGAGACAACGTACTTCGTTGCAGACCATGAATTCTACGGAGCCGGCGACATTTGTTTTCACGTTTCCGCGCAATTTTACTTTCTGGACAAAGTTTACAGAATTTTCATAGTACTGTACACTGCCTTTCCACATGCCTTCTTTCTTTTTGACTATTTTTCCTTCTTCTTTGATTTTACCGTCGGCTGTTGCAAGGGGATTTGCGGTAAATTTAAATATCGTTGGCAAGGGACCTTCTACACCAGGGTCCTGAGCATACATATGATAGTCTGGCGCGATGGTCGCGGTCATATGAATTTCATAGGTTTTGTCTGCCACTTTTTTGGTGGTAAAGTTCCATTGCACCATCTTCTCAGATTGCGCATGTATTGCAGAAAACGCGAACACCAGGGCCAGTATGGAGTAGATTTTTTTCATATAAATCATTTGCTTACTAACGCAAAAGCGAGGCAAAAATCAGCAATTGAATGCTAATAAATCTTTAAAACTGGTAAATGGCTGCAGACTCCTCTTTTACCGGGTTGAATTCGGTCATGAGTAGTGCCTTGATAATGGCCTGTCCGTCGATATTTCCCAATGCGGGACTGCACGCCCTTTCAGGGTGAGGCATCATCCCGAAAACATTGCCTGCTTTATTGGAGATGCCTGCAATATTGCGCGCTGCGCCGTTTGGATTGGCTTCGGCAGTGACTTTTCCTTCGCTGTCGCAATATTTGTATATGATCTGATTGTTGGCTTCGAGTTCGTCCAGAATGTCTTCAGAGGCGTAGTAGCGGCCTTCACCGTGGGCTACTGGTATTTTCAAAGGTTTTTCAGAGCCGGGTCCGCTAATGAAAATATTTTTGCACACAAACTGTTGATTGCCATTGCGTAAAAGTACTCCTGGCAGCAGTCCTGATTCACAGAGAATTTGAAATCCATTGCAGACACCCAGGACCTTACCTCCCCTGTTGGCGAAGTCGATAACACTCTGCATCATCGGGCTGAAGCGGGCGATGGCACCGCAGCGCATATAGTCGCCGTATGAGAATCCTCCTGGCAGAATGATGCAGTCTTCGGTATCGAACATACTGATGTCCTTATCCTTGTGCCAGAGCATGATTACCTTTTGTCCGAGGTCATTTTCCAGTGCATCCTGCATGTCCCGGTCGCAGTTCGAACCAGGGAATATTACTACTCCGAATTTCATGTGGTAAAAATAGGGAAAGAATATGAAGATGTGAGGGAATGTGATGCGCTTCGCGCAATGTGGGGGAATGTGGAAGAATATCTGAGGCCCCCCGTCATTTCGAAAGAGCGCAGCGAAGGAAAAATCCCGACCAATACTTCGTGCCGGCAAAGCAAGGATCGGGATTTCTCCCTTTGGTCGAAATGACCGCACCTGACACATTCTTCACATTCTCCCACATTGAGCGAAGCGAACACATTCTCCCACATTCTCCCTCATCTTATGATTACTCCGGCTGCGGCGTATATCTAAGATAAGGTTTTACAACCTTGACTCCTTTAGGGAATTTTTTGATGGCATCTTCTGTAGACACGGCGGGAACCACAATTACATCTTCACCATGCTTCCAGTCGGCAGGTGTGGCAACGCTGTGTTTAGCGGTCATCTGTAGGGAATCGATGACGCGAAGTACCTCCACAAAATTTCTGCCGGTAGATGCAGGATATGTGATGGAAAGCTTCAGTTTTTTATCCGGACCAATGATGAACAAAGACCTCACCGTGAACGTCTCTGACGCATTCGGATGGATCATATCGTAGAGATTGGCGACGGTTTTATTCTCATCAGCTACCAGCGGAAAATCCACTTCGCATGATTGTGTTTCATTGATGTCCTTTTTCCAGCCGATGTGTTTTTCCAATGGGTCAACACTTACCGCAAGAACTTTTACATTTCTCTTTGCAAACTCCTGTTTCAACAGGGCGGTTTTTCCGAGTTCTGTAGTGCACACGGGGGTATAGTCAGCAGGGTGTGAAAACAAAACGCCCCAGCTGCTGCCAAGGTATTCGTGAAAATCTATGTCACCTTCGGTGGTGCTGGCCTGGAAGTTTGGGGCGATATCGCCCAGTCTTAAACTCATAATGTAAATTTTTAGGATGACGAAGGTAACTATTTCCTATTAATCTTATAGACTAAAGTATTGTCAAAATTTTCAACTAATCAACTATTTTCATATATGCCTTTCACCCAGCTAAAAACAGTCATACAACAAATCTATCCGCTCGGCGAGGTAGAGATGGAAGCTATGATGCAAATTTGGGAACCGTTTTCCTGTAAAAGAAAAACAATACTGACGAGGGCAGGCGAAACAGAAAAATATCTCTATTTCGTGGCCGAGGGACTTCAACGGTCCTTCTACCTGGCAGACGACGGCTCCGAGGCAACGATAGTTTTTACCTATGCACCCTCGTTCTCTGGACTGATAGATTCTTTCCTAACCCAGACGCCATCCACCTGCTCACTCGAAACACTGACCACCTCAAAATTTCTCCGTACCTCATGGAGCCAGGTAAACGATCTGATGAACCGATATCCGCCGCTCACGAGTTTTGTGCTGAAAGCCACGGCATTCGCCATAAAAGGTGTGCTGGAAAGACAGATTGAAATGCAATGTTTTTCAGCTGAAAAAAGATTGCGCAGCCTGCTGAAAAGAAGTCCGCATGTGCTTCAGCTCATCCCGCATAAATATCTCGCGTCCTATCTCGGAATCGATGCCGCGACTTTTAGTAAGCTTTTAGGTAGTGTCAGGTTGGTGTAGGGGAGGGAGGGGCAGTTAAAAGTTGAAAGTTTTTAGTTTAAAGTGGCACTATGTAGGACCAGCATTGTCGAGCCTAGCCAAGGCACCCTCAACTCTTACTATACTGATTGCCGGGGATTTCTCGGCTCGCTGCACTCGGCCGAAATGACTAAACAATCTCGCAGCCCCTTTCAACTAAAAACTTTTCACTTTTAACTGCCCTCCCCTCCCCCAAAATCTTTGTAAAACCCAACTTTTACTAATCTCCTCTCCGATAGTTTTGTGTTTCAATCAGCATCGATGAAAAAGATAAATACAAAAGAACTTTTTAGCCAGATGGGAAAAACCATCGCGCAGCATATCGACACAGCAAGCCGACTGCTCAACGAATCAGACGACCTGCTCAACACAGCACCCGCTCCGGGAAAATGGAGCGTAGTGCAGGTATTCGAACACCTCAACAGCTACGGGATGTATTACCTCCCCGCAATGGAGAAAGCAATCGCAGGAAAAAATA
>JACMLD010000377.1 GCA_014379785.1 Chitinophagaceae bacterium | reverse complement strand
TTCGGCAAAAATTTTCTCACCTTTTTTAAACTGGTAAATTTTGCGGTTTGAATCAATGGCCGGCCACCACTCTCTCAGGCAATGCTGATATATAAATGTTCGGCTCGTGTCACATTCCTCTTTTATTAGCTTCATACGAATTAAAGATAGGAAAAGCACCAGCATCCCTGTGCACCTGGTTGATGCTCACCACATCTCCTATCATTATTATTGCGGGATTGTCGAGCCCGGCATGTTTTGCGCGGTAGTAAATGTCTTTAACCTGGCCTGTCACCATTTTCATATCCGGTCTTGTGCCATTCTGAATGATTGCCGCCGGTGTTTCTTTTTTTCCGTACTGCATGAATATTTCGGCAATGGTCTCCAGCTTGCTCATGGCCATCAGGATAACCACTGTGGCTGTGGATTGTGCAGCGAGTTTGATGTCTTCCGATATTTCACCTGAGCGGGTGGTGCCCGTGACTACCCAAAAACTTTCGTTGATTCCGCGACAGGTAAGTGGAATGAGCTGTGATGCGGGAACGGCCAAGGCACTTGATATGCCGGGCACCACCTCCACTTTCATGCCTGCCTGCCTGGCAGCATCTATTTCTTCCTGGGCGCGACCAAAAACAAATGGATCTCCGCCTTTCAACCGCACTATATTATTACACCGAAGAGAAGATTCGATAATCAGCAGGTTGATTGCATCCTGGCTCATCGCATGGCAGCCATAGCGCTTGCCGACAAATGTTTTTTGACTGGCGTTGACGGCATAATCCAGCAGGTCCGTATTAGCGAGGGCATCATAGAGGACAACATCGGCTTTTTTGAGGACATTGATTGCCTTGAGCGTGATGAGTTCGGGGTCTCCCGGACCGGCACCGACCAAAAAAAGAGTTCGTTTATTCATATTATTATTAGATATATGTAATATATTTTGGCTCAAACTTACCGATTTTATTGTTTTTGATCTTATATTTATCACATATAAAATATTTTCTATCGATAATTTGCCATCTTAAGTAATAAAACATTTATATATTTTTTATTACTATCTGACGATTGCCTGCCATTTTTCCTGACTACTAAAATGCACCACATGCGAATAGTGATCATCGGTAATGGAATGGCCAGCTTCAAACTTTGTGAAAAACTCAGGACAAAAGGCAGCAAATATGCCATCACCGTCTTCGGTGAAGAAAACCAGCCGGCGTATGACCGCGTCCACCTCAGCGAATTTTTTTCCGGAAGAAAAGCAGATGACCTGTTCATGGCTCCAAAGTCCTGGTACCACGAAAATGACATTCAACTCCACCTCGGAGACCCGGTCAAATCAATAGACCGCCTCAGCAAAAAAGTGCATTCATTTTCCGGCGAGACTGTTACATACGACAACCTCATTCTCGCAACCGGGTCGGCAGCATTCATTCCCCCTGTCCCTGGCATTGAAAAACAAGGCGTTTTTCTTTACCGCACCATCGAAGACCTTGAAATGATCCGTTCTTACTCTGCAAAAGTGAAAAATGCGGTCGTCATGGGCGGTGGACTCCTCGGACTCGAAGCAGCCAAGGCAATGCTCGACCTCGGTATCAAAAACACACATGTCATAGAATTTGCCAACCGCCTCATGCCCCGCCAGCTGGATATCGAAGGCGCCGGGCTCCTCAAAAACAAACTCAGCGAACTCGGACTCCATATTCACCACTCCAAAAACACTGTCAACATCAGCGGGGAAGAAAAAATACATGCTGTCGAATTTGCCGATGGAAGCTTCCTGGAAACAGATATGCTGGTCATTTCTGCCGGTATCCGTCCAAGAGACGAACTCGCACACCAGTCAGGACTGGCCGTGGGACCCAGGGGTGGTATCATTATAAATGACATTCTTCAGACATCGGACCCATCCATCTATGCAATCGGCGAATGCGCACTCCATAACAAAATGATATACGGCCTCGTGGCACCGGCATACGAAATGGCAGAAGTACTCAGCGCCAACCTCATGGTAAATTTTCCGGAAGCCACCGCTGTGAAAACTTTCACTGGTTTTGACATGAGCACAAAACTCAAACTCATCGGTGTGGATGTCGCCAGCTTCGGAGACCCATTCATAGAAAACGAAAATACCCGCACCATTGCCGTTACCGACAAACTGAAAGGGAACTACAAAAGGATAAATATTTCCGCTGACGGAAAGCAGCTATTGGGGGGAATACTGGTGGGCGATACCACACAATACAATATGATGCTGCAGACATGCCGCAATAAAATGCTGCTGCCTGCTGACCCCATGGACATATTGCACAAAAACACAGACCAGAAAAAATCAGACAACGCAGGCATCACCGCCCTGCCCGAGGACGCGCTGATATGCAGTTGCGAAAGTGTAACCAAAGCCGGGATCTGTCAGGCCGTGTCAGAGCAAAACTGCAACACAGTAGACGCAATCAAGAAATGCACCAAAGCCGGCACAGGATGCGGCGGATGTGTACCAATGATAAAAGATCTCATGGTGCACACCATGAAAGAAAAGGGCATATATATAAGGAATGTCGTGTGCGAACATTTTCAATACAGCCGGCAGGAACTGTTTGACCTTATAAAAATTCAGCAGACAAAAACATTCAACGAAGTGCTGGATACATTTGGCAAAGGGGATGGTTGCGAAGTGTGCAAACCGCTTGTTTCCTCTCTCATCGCAAGTATCTGGAACGAAATGATCCTCCGCAAAGGGAATGACAGTTCGCAGGACAGCAACGACCGGTTTCTTGCAAATATTCAGAAAGGAGGGACCTACTCGGTTGTACCCAGAATACCCGGTGGCGAGATCACTCCCGACAAACTCATTGTCATTGGTGAGGTGGCAAAAAAATACAACCTCTATACAAAGATTACCGGTGCACAGCGCATCGATATGTTTGGTGCGCATGTATCTGACCTCCCCAATATCTGGACGGAACTGATATCCGCAGGATTTGAAAGCGGACACGCATACGGCAAGGCGCTGAGAACAGTAAAAAGTTGCGTCGGCAGCACCTGGTGCAGGTTTGGACTGCACGACAGCGTGAGCTACGCCATCAGAATAGAAGAGCGATACCGTGGCTTTCGTGCCCCACACAAAATCAAATCGGCCGTCTCAGGTTGTATCCGCGAATGTGCCGAGGCACAAAGCAAAGATTTTGGAATCATTGCAACTGAAAAAGGATGGAACCTCTATGTCTGCGGCAACGGAGGCAGCAAACCACAACATGCGCAACTGCTTGCCACTGACCTGGACAGCGACACCTGTATAAAATACATTGACAGGTTTCTGATGTTTTATCTGAAAACCGCAGACCCATTGAATCGTACCGCTACCTGGCTAAATAAAATGGAAGGCGGCATCGAATACCTCAGAAATGTGGTGGTCAATGACAGTCTGGGCATGGCCGAAGAATGGGAAGCAGCCATGCAGCATTTCGCCGACAGCTATGCATGCGAATGGAAGGCTGCCATTGAAACACCGGAGATAAGAAAAAGATTCAGCCATTTTATAAACGCACCGGAAGAAAAAGACCCTTCCGTGCAGTTTGAAGAAATGCGCGGACAGAAAAAAGTGCCGGACTGGAACAACCCGAAATAGATCTCATCACCATAAAAAAACAACATTATGATTTTACAAACCGAACAGACACGCGCAGAAATCGCAGAGTGGTTCGAAGCATGCAGCGTACATGATGTGGTAGAAAATGGCGGCGTATGTGTGAAATACAAAAAGGAACAGATCGCTCTATTCTATTTCACAAGGCGGAACGAGTGGTACGCCACTCAGAATGAATGTCCACACAAACGCCAGATGGCGCTCAGTCGCGGCATGATTGGTTCAGTCGGACAGGAACCAAAGATTGCCTGCCCCTTTCATAAAAAAACATTCTCGCTCGCCACGGGACAATGCCTCAATGGCGACGAATGTTCAATCAAAACATATCCCGTTAAAGTAATCAACGGAATCGTTTTTATCGGAATTGCAAAAAACCAGGACTAACACTTAAAAACTGATTATTATGGACTACGTCACACCAAAAGATGTTTCTGCCGCAATGATGAATGCCGCTGTTACAAAATCTGCCCTCAGCGTAAAAGACCTGCTTATCAGGGGCAGCCTCTCCGGCGCATTGCTTGCCATATCTGTCACACTTGCATACGCGGCGGTCACTCAGACAAAACTTGCCCTGGTCGGGGCATTCGTATTTCCGGTTGGATTTGTGATTATTGTAATCCTCGGACTGGAACTGGTGACAGGAAGTTTTGCACTGATACCGCTGGCATATTTTGAAAAGAAAATATCGTTTGCCACGATGTTGAAAAATCTTTTCTGGGTATTCACCGGTAATCTTTTTGGAAGTCTGTTATACGCTGTTTTTTATTGGGCAGCCGTTTCGGAAATGGGAACAAACGCTGAGACCGGAGCCATTGAAAAAATGATCGTAGCAGCGTCTGAAAGAAAAACTATCGGATACTCGGCACACGGTGGCGCAGGCATGATGAGTGCATTTGTAAAAGCGATCCTATGTAACTGGATGGTATGCATGGGCGTGGTAATGGCGATGACTTCAAAGTCGACACTCGGAAAAATCCTCGCCGCAGGCATTCCGATTTTTATCTTTTTCGCCCTCGGATACGAACACGCCGTCGTCAATATGTTTGTAATACCTGCCGGTATGTTTTTCGGAGCAAAAGTGACCATTGCAGACTGGTGGATGAGCAACCAGCTGGTAGTAACACTTGGAAATATTGTAGGAGGACTGCTGTTTACCGGAGTGGCTATCTATTATACATTCAACACTAAAAACAGTCCGGCTATACCGCAAGTGCCGGAGACGACCTGATAAACCTATTGATATCCTCCTAAGGGGTGATATTCATGCCGAGCGAAGCCGAATTAAAAAATATTTATTATGAAACCATTGCAACTGCGCTGGCTCATGCCGGCGCTGATACTTACTCTTTTTGCCCTGCCCGGCCGGGTTGCGGCGCAGTTTTCACTGGATGCACAATTGAGGACAAGAGCTGAATTGCGTGATGGCCAGGGCGCTCCACTGCCACAACAAAGCGCCCCTGCCTTTTTTATTTCCCAACGTACACGCTTAAACGCAGGATACAACCGGGAGAAAATAAAAATCGGCGTGTCTGTACAGGATGTGAGAGTATGGGGTCAGGATGTGTCTACCATCAACCGTACCACCACAGAAGCAAACAACGGACTGATGCTGCACGAAGCCTGGGCAGAGATCGGGCTTTCGGACACTGCATCAAAATCTCAGTTTGCCATAAAAGTTGGAAGGCAGGAACTGATCTATGATGATCAGCGCGTCATCGGCAATCTCGATTGGTTGCAGCAGGCGAGACGGCACGATGCAGTGCTTTTAAAATTTAACCGGCTGGCTCATACCATACACGCAGGATTCGCATTCAACCAAAACCGCGAGAATGCTGCTGGTACCGTCTACAATGCAGCTGCCCCTTGGTATGCGGCCAATACAAATGGAGGCTCCATGTATAAAAGCTTTGAATTCATCCACTACGATACCAAACACAAACAGGGTACAGTTTCACTGCTTTTTTTCGCCGACCAGTTTAGCAAATACCACACTGACCAGCAGAATGCCGCTAAGGTCTGGGACCGCGGCAGCTGGACGCGAATCACCGCCGGCACACACCTGACGTATAAATTTTCTAAAACAGACCTCACCGCCAGCGCTTACTACCAGACAGGAAAAAATGCCGATGGCAAAAACCTTTCGGCCACGCTTTTTTCCATCAGCGCGCTGCAGACTGTCACGACAAAGTTCAGCGCAGGACCCGGTTTTGACTATACAAGTGGCGGGGTGTCGGCCACCGAAAGCAATGCCTTCGATCCGCTTTATGGCACGCCACATAAATTCTGGGGCTATATGGATTATTTCTATGCAGGCAGCGGTTTTGGAAACCGCGGCCTGATCAACTACTATCTCAAATCAAGATACAAGGCAGGTAAGTCAGTTTTGCTGGCGCTCGACCTCCACCACTTCAGCAGTGCATCGGCAGTCAAAAATGCCGCCCGAGAAAAAGTTGCGAGAAAGTTTGGTAAAGAAATTGATTTTGTAGCTACCCACACTGTGTCCAAAGTATTCAGTGTAGAGGCAGGATATTCGCATTTTTTCAGTTCGCCTGCATTGACTGGCCCTGGCGTCAAGAACATCAGCAATCCAGGAAACAACAGTAACTGGGCTTATCTGATGCTGAATATCAGACCCGCGCTGATATTTATAAAATAAAAACTAAACATTCGGATAAGGAAAGTTTATTACATGGCGCATACGTCGCATAAACCCTTCGTCAATATTTGCACGTTTTTCATCAGCAACAACAACAACTGTCCCTTTGTGTTGTTCGATTCTCTGCAACAGGTAAGCGATGGCTTGATTTGCATATTTGTCGTGCGAATCTCTTACTCCTGTTCTTTTGCCAAAAAGTGCATCGGCTTCATCGAACAAAAGTGTCCAGCCGCCTTTTTCAGCTGCCTCAAAAAGAGCAGAGATATTTTTCTCCGTCTCGGTACTGTATTGCGAAATGAGAGCGGGCAAGTCGACAAGGTAAACTTCAATTGCCGGATTCTTAGCCAGCAGTGAGGCCGACAGGGTTTTTCCGGTTCCGGACGGACCCGTTACAAGCGTCTTTCCGGCAGATTTGCTTTGTAAACCGGTACTGAGTTCTCCGATTTGATTCTGGACGCTTGTGGACAGAACTACTTTTCTCACAGGAGCGCCAGTCGTAAGTTTTTTTGCAGGAAATCCCATAGAATGGATATTAGTACAAAGCTAAGTTAAGCCTTTGGCCAGCACAGCCCAATATTTAGCCGAGTTTGTATCTTTACTCATAAGAGCAATTGTAAAACTCTTATAAAAGAATATGTCGAATTTGAATGTCAACGTAGCCCACAATCTTGGACAAGAAAAAGCGCTTGAAAGAATAAAAAACCTGTTGGGCAATCTGAAAGAAGAACAAAAAGCACTCGTAGGAAATATCAAAGAAGAGTGGAATGGAAATACAGGCAAATTTGGGTTTTCTGCGCAGGGTTTTGATCTCGCCGGCACCATTGCGGTGACAGATGCAAGTGTGGACATCAACGCAGATCTTCCCTTTGCACTTTCCTTTTTCAAAGGCATGATAGCCGACGTCATAGAAAAGAAAACAAAAGAATTACTCGCTTGAGATTAGCCCGATAAGTCACAATGCAAAGGGCTTTCCTTCTTTTGTCAATTCTCTCCTGATACCTTCCTGCACATTTGAAAGTTGAAAGACCAATGGTCCTTCTTTACCATCATGGGCCTCCACTGCTTTAATACCGGCATAATGAACCACGTTCACAATGCTTCCTCCGGCCAGTTCATATTTTTTCACAGCTTCGCCGATATCGATCTCCTCCATTTCTCCTGATGCATTTTTCCTGCATCTTTTTGCTGCAGCAGGCATCAGTTTATTCCAAATCTGGCTGCGTTGTCCGGGATCAGGGAAAGGAAACTTCAATATGGAATTAAAACGCCTGATAAACGCATCGTCGATATTGTTTTTCATATTGGTCGCCAGGATCACCAGTCCATTGTAATCTTCAATTCTCTGGAGGAGATACGACACTTCCTGATTTGCGTATTTATCATGCGCATCGCGCACATTGGTTCGCTTTCCAAACAGTGCATCCGCCTCATCAAAAAACAGTATCCACCCTTTATCTTCCGCCCGTGCAAAAAGCATTTCCAGGTTCTTTTCTGTTTCGCCGATATATTTTGATACTACCATTGATAGGTCCACTTTGAAAACTTCTTTATCGAGATCATTTCCCAGTATCTGCGCGGTAAAAGTCTTGCCGGTCCCCGGCGGTCCGTAAAACAGTGCGCGATACCCCTTTCTCAGTTTGCCAGACATGCCATACTTATTCATCAGTGTATCATTGTGTCTGAGCCAGCTTTTCAATTCGTTGATCTGCTCCATCAATTCAAACGGTATAACCAGATTATCGAATGAGGGCTTATCCGCATCCGTCTTCGACGGAGCTATTTTTTTTGCAGGAAAGCTCATACTGAACTGAGGTGTCTTGTGCACTCCATAGGTAAACCGCTCTATATAATCCGGCGACAATATCATTCTGCCATGCATAGCGGGTTCACCATTCACCATTTCTTCAAGCCACAAAATTTTTTTCTCGGAGAAAAGATGCCCGGCTCCAAAAATCTGCTGGCATTTGAGTCTTTCCTGCAAATCGTCATCGGCGATCAAAAAAATCGCCGTCTGAGCCGTAGGCAGAAAAAACCGGCTGTTCTTTCCCCTTACGCCGCCTATCTGCGGAAAGTCGACCGATGTTTTTGCAGGATCCGGTAGTTTCCTCTCTATCGCCCGATTAAATAGTTCAGGCGCTACATGCGGAGCAAGAGCCATCAAAAGAATGATTGCTTCTGCCTGTCCAAGTCCTTCACTTACCAGATACCGCCCCAGCGGCAGGTCCCATGTGTCGGGGTGCGGAAATGCAGGCGGCTGATTGTTGCCATGAGACTCAGGAAAATATTTGTCGAGCCGGTAAAGTATAAGCTTCTCCAGAAAAACAAACTCTGCAGGTCCTTCCGGTTCAATATATTCTACATATTCATCTTCAATATCCATATCAGGCGTGGGTTTTAATGGTTCAGATTCCGGTTTGGTTTCTATCTGAATCGGTTCCGGTTCACGCGGAGTATCATCCGTGATGGAAGCAATCAGCTTTGCCGCTTTTCGCCGGAAAAAATATCGCAGAATGTTTAGTATCATTTGTCAGAATTTTGTTGCACCACATGAGTGAGTTCGTGGGCCAGCAGGTTTTTACCTTCTTTGTCTTGTGGTGAATATTTGTCTTTATTAAAATAGATATCCTTTCCCTGCGTGAAAGCCTGCGCTTTCAGCTCTTCGTTCAATTTCTCTGACTCACTGTCGCTGTGCATTTTCACATCACTGAAATCGCGGCCGAAACTTGCATTCATTTCCTGCATGGTCGCGGGATCCATGGCCTTCCCCTTTCCTCCTGCTCCTTCAATTTTTGATGACAGCACCGGTGAGGCAACGGCGTTGCCATCAGACTTTTTCTGAATCGAACCAGGTTTCTTTTTCTTTTCTTCATCCATTGGCTTGCTCTCGTCTTCTTTTTTCTGAATCGGCTTTTCCTGGATTTCCTTGTCCTTCTTCATTTTCTGATCATTGGTCGCAAGTTTTTCGTCTTCAGGCGATGTTGCGAGCCGCTGAATGCTTTCGGTTTCTTTTTTCTGCACTGGTCCGGCGTTTTTATCATTTGTCACTGCGTCCGCTACGGCATCAGCCTCCTTCTCATACTTGTCACCCGGCTTATTTACCTCCATCTTCGCCTGGAATATTGCATTCGAGGCTTCCGCACTGTCTGACTGCTTACCGAAAAAAGCGTCCTTCGAAGATTCTTCGTGGGTGTGCGCATTTCTCTGACGATAATTTCTTGATGAGTATGACATAGAAAAAAATTTAAGCGTTATAATTGGATAAAAATTCTGCGGCCAGTTCTGCGTAATCATTTGCAGCAACAGACTGCGGCGCATGTGTAAAAATATCTTCGCCCTGCTTTTGTGCGGTCACCAGTTTGATATCTGTATGTATAAAAGTTTTGAAAAGTTTATCTGGATATTTCTCTTCTACCCATTTTCTGATCTCCTGGTTGATGTTTTTTCTGGGACTGTATTTTGTGAGTACAAAGCCGGCAATGTCTATCTGCAGATTGAAAGTTTCCCTGAGCGTATCAACATGACCAAGAAAACTTTCTACCCCTTTCTTTGGTAAAAATTCTCCCTGCAGTGGAATAAGAATAAGATCACTTGCCACCAGGGCATTGGTGGTAAGCATGCCGAAAGAGGGTGGTGTGTCAATGAAAATATATTCAAATTCAGCAAGCAGCGGCTTCAGCATTCTTTTTCTTAAGGTAAACTCACGTGCCAGCTTACTTACAAGTTCTATTTCGGCCCGCGCCAGATCGATGGATGAAGGAATAATATTCAATCCGCATTTTGATGTTACGATGGCTTCTCTGAGGTGCGATTCCTGTCCCATGATCTCGGTTTTATACTCCGTGTAAAGATTCTTTTCGCAGTCATCGCTTACTCCGAGTGAATAGGTAAGATTTGCCTGGGGATCTGAATCGATCAGCAACACGGATTTGCCTTTCCGGTGCAGTGCTGCGGCAAGGTTAACTGCAGTGGTGGTCTTTCCTGAACCGCCTTTTTGTATGGCAATCGAAACTACAGGCATGTATGCAATTTTTTATTCTTCATTTCTTTGAAAGTTTAGTTTACCTGTCCGTATAAATGGCCGCTCACGAAAAGAGGCTACAAAATTATTGTCACCTACAGTGATTGAATCAACCGGGTCAGTCAGTGGAATTTCTTCCAGCTCATAGGCCTCTTTGCTTTCTGAGAGACAGAAAAGTTCACCTTTTGAGCCCGTGGCAAGAATATATTGTCCGCTTGCGGAAATGCTGCTGTCGTTCCACATTCCTCCGAGTTGCAGTTCAGATTGCCGGTCTGCGAAGTTCCATACCCTGATCTCTTGCGGGGCGAGCTCCATCAGTTTTTTTTCATTCGCAGAAAAATTGATCCTGATGGCAGGGGTAGCAGTGGGCAGTTCATGCAGGAGTGCTCCTTGCCTGTTGAAGATCCGGAGGTTTCTGGTAGCGATGGCGATGAAATTTTTGCTGAATGTTGCTGCAAGGATCGGCAGGTCTGCTCCTTCCCACAACAGCTTTGTCACTGTTCCGTTTTTGTCTGTCAGCACCGCTCGCACAGGTGGCGGGCCGGATGGACCGGTCCATGCCGCAGTGATGATGCACTGCAGTCCATCTTCCGACCAGGCGGAAAAGGTTGGCCTGTAAAACGCCCCCGGCGCGGGATCAGCGGAAACGCCCGACCCTGCTATCATTGCCGGATATATTTCAAACATTGTTTTATATTCTCCCGTTTCGAAATCAAAAACGCCATTGCCCCAGAGGATTTGCCTCCCCACAATCTGCGGGTAGCCCGGTATGGCTTTCGAGATCCGCGAATGAGCGACCCTTTTTCCTGCTTTCCAAACCTGCAGGTGATCCGCATACACACCCGCAATGATATCTTGTTGCATCGAAAAAAAAGATGCATGGTCACCTTCTATCGGTGCAATGTTTTGTATGGCGCAGGAATTCTCTGTCCCGGTCATGGCGGTGAAATTTTTGTGCGGTAAACAAATCCGAGTTTGCCATTCTGATCAATGGCAGCCCAGTCATGTACAAAACCCATTACGTTTACTTTATCACCGGGTTTTAGCCAGGCGAAAGGCTTTCCTGAGATCGATGGTCTTTTGCGAACATTGAGGGCATAAATTTTTGGCGATACGGTTGCCACGTAAGGCAGAATTTTCACATAGGCATCGTTTTTTGTATCTCCCGTTATTTCAGAATTTGCCTTGTCTTTTTCTTTTACCTTTCCATCTTTGCCGATTGTTTTTTCTTTTGATTCCAGCCTGCCGAGCATACCGAGGATGGTTTCTTCTTCAATGCCCGCTGTAGCCAGTTCGGTTTTTATAAGCGCAGAAAAAGTGGGACCAGAAGGATCATCCACCACTTCATTGTCGAGAAATTTTACTACATCGGGGGCCGACGGATCCTGCAACAGCCATGCGATGGCAAGTCGCACTTTTCCACTTGACAAACCACCGAGTGGGAAAAAAGCCGCGTCTTTTCCCATGAGATTCAAAACATCCAATGCATTTTCTATTCTGCTGATTGGCACGGTGGAATTGATAAAACTGATAAGATTTGCTTCCCTTGCTTCGCCGGAGAGAATGCGTCCCTGTTCAACTATCATGCGCATGTCTTCAGCATCAGTATCCGGTGGGGTGTTAAACGATCTGGTGGCAGCAATTTTTGCGTAAACCGTTTTCGTGAGCAATGGCTGAGTATTTACGATAGACACAAAATGGCCGACCTTTATTCCGAACGATGGCCATCTCACCAGGAACACGGTATTCACCATGGCACTGAGCGTGTGCAATGTTGCGAGATTGACCGGTCCGCCTGCCGGCACCCCATCCAAAGCCATGTCTACAAAGGCCACCACTATTTCCTGCCACCAGTCACCTGCTGCTGCTCCTTTTAATTTTCTGGCGCGCAATTGTGTTGCGGCAGCTACCGGATCGGTGGCTGCGAGCTCGATTGCTGCCCGCATCACTCCGTCAGGTTCATTGCCGGTAGCGATATAGGCTGCACTTGTTCCGTAGGCATCGGGATCATAGGAATATTTCAATTCCAGGTTTCCTTTTGCATCCATCAGTGTGTCGGGTACACCTATCGAAGCCCGCGGACCCTGTACGATATCTACCGGCAGTCCAAGTTTCAGCATTGCTGCCCGATTCTCCGTAAAAGTTTTAAGATTTGGATTTGCTGCCAGGTATTTTGGTATGTCAGCTGTGGGTGTACCTGGAGGTATGATATTGGAGCCGACAAGACAACCGTTGAAAACAATTTTTGCGGTGGCCGGATCCATATTTTTCAAAAGCGCGTCTATGAGATTTTCCGTTGCCTTTGCCGCTGCGGGATCATCCAGATTGAGACTCTCTGTATGGTATTCGACAGTATCGCCCGAAACCACTGGCGCTCCGGTGCCTGCCAGCTGAACACTTCTTGTTTCGCCATGTCCGGAGATCATTACACGGGAAATTCTCCTGATTCCTTTTGCATCGGGTTTGCCATAAGTTGATGCAAGTATTGGAATCTGAGCGGTGATGCCGGCGAGTGTTCCGGCACCTTCAATCATCAGCACCAGCGTATCCGGATGTAACACCAGTGCCTCCAGCAGCGGCTGGTCTCCTGCAAAGGATCCGGCTTCGTCGTGTGGACTGTGTAAAACAAGTTGAAGGGGTTTTTTATGTGATGTATCTGTGTAGTTGATGACCAGTCTGTCGAGCGTCTTTATAGTAAACCGATGCAGATTTCTTACTCTTCCTATCAGCGAAAAATAAGGCGCTATTCCAAAAGCGGTATTGAGCAAATCGAGTATTGCCTGAAATTCTATGTTTCTTTTACCAGCGCCAGCAGCGGTATCTTTTCTTTGCAGATGCGGCCTGAAAAGTGTGAAATATAACCAGAGACCGGAAATCAGCGAAGGCTTTGCATCAATATCCTTTAACTGTATCTCGCCAACGGTTTGCTCTAATACATCTGGCGGAATGATGGCCTCCAATGCCAGCAAGGTTTTGCCAAGACTCAGTCTCTGCGGCAACGTATATGCCGTGGCAGATTCCACGCGTACTGTAGGGGAAGTAGAATTGCATGCTCTGCCAAAAGCTTTCAGCAACGACCAGTCCGCTGCGGATAAACTCCGGATTTCCTGCAGCTTGAGCCCATTGGCGCCCCCTGTTGCATCGCTGCTTTTTGACGAGAGAAAAAGCAGGTTCCAGAGATCAGTTCTATCCGCAGGTGCAAGCGTGGGTTCTGCAAACCAGTCAGCCTGTTTACGGGTATACTTTTCAAAATCGTCCAGCTCTTCCCCGGGATGCAACGCAGTGCCATCTCCAAACAAATCAATATTCGTTTTTCTTTTTACTTCTGTCTGTGCCACTGGATGCCTGGATATATCTGGCACAGCGGCATCGCCATTGGAAGCAGATTGTTGTACCACATGCGTGAGTTCGTGGGCAAGTAAATGCATACCAGCATGTGTATGCGGATCGTTGGCTGTTGCTCCGAAATATATATCCTTGCCACTGGCAAATGCTTTCGATCTGAGATCACTGTTCATTTTTCTGGAAGCTGCATCATCGTGCAGACGCACTGCCGAAAAATCCTTATCAAATGAACTTTCCAGATTGTTTCGCAGGCCTTGTGGGATGGGTTTTCCATTGCCTCGACTGCGGTCGAGACTGCTTTCTGTAGAATCATTCCCACCGTTCGCATCTGCCACCGGTGATGGCGATCCTGCATCGGGCAACGCAGTTTTCTGAACCTTGGTACCAGTTTTATGAAGAAGGTTGATTTCGTCTTTGAGCGTCTCGATCTCTTTGCCGTTTACCGCGGGGTGATTGAAAGCAAAATCATCCAGTTTTTTGAGTTTGGCACCTGCATTTCCTTTGGGCTGTCTCAACTGGTCCGCCAACCTGAAGAATTCTGATGTTTCCATACTCGTCCATTCCGTTCTTAACCATGTCCAGTCGGATTGGGGATAAGCTTTCTCTATCTCGCCGATAAAAAAATGTCGACTTCTTTCTGCCGCATATCTTGGTGAGCCGGGACCCAAGGCAGGCAGCCCCTGCAGAATCTTTAAAAAATTCGCTTTAAAATCTTCTGGTTTCTTTTCAACTTTCTCATCGGCACCGGCTTGCTTTTTTAAAAAACTGGTGGCGCCAGCTTCACTCGAATAATCCGAAGTGGGAGGAGGCGCTTTAGTATCGGGCGTTTTTATTTTTCCTGCATCATCAAAGTTTATGGGAAACTTTAATCCCATTTTTCCGAGGCTTCCCAAATTTGTCTGTGCAAGTATCCAGTCTTTTTTCCACACATTGATCCTGGTAAAAAAAAGATTGAGATCAACAGAAAGCCCTCCGGTTATGGCTCCGGTAACAGTGATGTCTGCGTCAAGATTTCCTTCTCCCGGTTTAAATCTGAGTCCTTTTTTTGATGACCACTCCATATTCAGTGTGGCATCGGCATTGGTATTGATATGCAACATAAGTTTGCCACCAATATTGGCGCTGACCTCTGCAATTAAAACACTGGCAGCAATGATAAATTTTGCATCAAGGTCAACGCCAGCTACGGCACCGATTTCCGGCTTTACGGCAGTATTTATCACAAAGCCCGCCGGGTCAAAAATATCGGTGTCTTTTAAATTGACCAGAATGGAGACAACTGGTATATCCACCTTTGCCATTGCCTCAGCCGAAGCCTGAATGCTCAGAGAAATATCTGCCACACCAATAGTAAAAATTGGTACACCTGGCGTACGGAATTCGAAGATCGTGTAACGGAATTGCAGCAGCGGGTCTCCGGACCACAGCGGTTGTTTGTCTACTTTAAACTCGCCGTTGATAAGTATTTTTCCTTCTTTGTTGAGCTTTAACCCAATCTTCGAGTTGATATTTTCTCCCAGTTTGATCGTTACTGAACCGCTTCCATACAGCGTTAACTGTTTCCCCTTTCCCTCACCTGCTGCTGTTCCATTGGCCTCGTCCACCACAGCGTTGGTGGCGCCAAGAGTAATTTCACCGGTGATATAATTTCCTACCCGGAGATCTGTAATGGAAACGCTGGCATCAAACTTTCCACTCAGATATTTTACTACCAGCTTTGCGGTTTTAAAGTTTGGTATCACGATGTCAACATTGCCTTCCACACCAAGTGTTATTCCGTCCGGAGCGCCTTCACCGCCAGAACTCATGGAGACCGTGAGCATGGGATTCTGGAGGAACTTGTTTTTAAAATCAAACTGGGTGGTGAGGTTAAAAGAGAAAGCTCCGCCCGAATAAGTGGCATCAATGGAAGCAGATTTCACACCCGGAATATTCAGATCTGCGTTTCCTTTGAGGGTAAGCGCATTGTCTTTATAAAGCACATTTATCGTTGCCTTGGTGATCCCCTTTATCTTTTCGTTTGATGTATCAATTTGTCCCTCAATGGTCCAGGCACTTTTTTTCTGAGAATCAAGCACACTGTTGTACACTACTTTGATGCGCGCCTTGTCGAACATCTTCGAATCAAAATCGAAGTGGCCCGACAGAGTGAATCCATTTTCTATGGTCGCTGCACTTACCGAACCCTTACCAATTTTAGGAATGCTGAATTCAACGATCCCCGATGCGGAGAACCCTGTTGCAGTGCTGAGGCCGAGCATTACCGAAGCGTTATCAATCTTTATGGGACCGACCGATGTAAGATTGCTGGCGGAAAATGTTTTTTGGATCTGCAGATCCCTGCCGGAGAGGATGACTTCAATCGGTGTATTGTTCAGAAACGATGGCGAGGGCGCTGCAATGGTTCCATAAGCGGTCAGATTATAGTAATCATCTACTTCAGGTTCCGTAAAATTGATAGGGCTCAGGTATTTCAGCTTCAGTGCGGCCATGTGCGAGCCAAACCCGGAGGCCTTGAATTCATGCAGTTTGCCAGGCACAACGGTCAGCTCGAATGTTTCCGGTTGAGGCTGTTCCTCCGTGTGCGAGCCGGCGATAACCTGTTGCGCCACCAGCTGCGATATCGTACCTGCTACAGGATCGCCGTTGGTAGTAATAATATAGCTTCCCAGGTTAAAGTTTTTTGTAGCATATGGCAGGACCACACCTCCACCCGTTTTATTGGACTTGAGAATAAAATGTCCATCCTTGATTGAAAACGATTCAAACTTTACAAGATTTTTTCTCAGCGGATCTTCGGTAGCATTTTTCAGGTCTTCACGCAAAATTTCCTGCTCAGGTTTAACGTCTGTCGGCACTTTTTCAAATTCCTGCGCTTTTATATCATAGTTGACATCTTCTCTTGCCGCATCAGCCGAAGTAACAAGCGTTCCCGGAGCTACGCGCTCATTGTAATGCGTAAGAATGGTTTGTATATCGCCACGGATAAACTGTTTCATCAGCTGTCCGAGATTGTTGTTTACTGCAGCACTCAGCAGCATCAGATTCTCAATGGTATCGGCACTCTTTCCCGCAATCTGGTAATCCAGAATATGCTCTACCTGAAAGGCAGTGGTAGTACCGGCTTTGTTCCACTTGGATACCAGCGCTCCATTTTGGATCTCAGTTGCATTGCCAACAATTACTGCAATCCCTTTTCCGTCTTTCAACTGCAATGTGTACCTGTTTGCAGGTGCCTTTTTGCTGGCCAGGTTTTGCGACTGATTGATACCCTGCAATAAGGAATCTACACTGGCCGCAACATTCTCTCTCACTTTCGATTTCCAGATGCCAACCTGGTTCGTGGCGTTTTCCTTTGTGTTTCTAGAACCCGATCTCGGGAGGGTGAGCGGACGTGGAAGCTTGTCCAGCAAGGACTTCGGCGCATTTTCTTTGACTTTCAGTTTAGATATCTTGATGGCTGTCTTCCCGTCTTTTGTGGATATTTCCCCAACGGGTGAAGGACTGTTTTTTGCCACTTCCTCCACCGTCATTTTCTTATCCGTTGCCGCATCACCCGGTTCGCGCTGGATATTTTTGGGTGTACTGCCTTGTTGAATGGTATGGGTCAGTTCGTGCGCCAGCAGGTGTTTGCCCTGATTGGAATTCGGATCAAACTTTCCCGCATTAAAATAGATGTCCTTTCCATGCGTAAAAGCCTGGGCATTTATTTCCCTGCTCATATCGGCTGCCTTGTTATCGGTGTGAATACGAACATCATTAAAGTCGGACCCAAAAGAGCGGTTCATGGAACTTCTGATATCAGGAGCAATCGGACTTCCCTGGCCTTTGCTTCCATTCAAACCGGCTTCCACTGAGGGTCCTGGAGTCGGGGGAGATTGCGATGGCTGTGGTTTTGTTTGCAGAGTGTCTGCGCCTGGTGCAAATTCAGCATCGCTTTCAAAAATGGGTTTACGTTGCGCGGAACTGTGCCTGTTTATAGAACTGATGTCTTTAGAGAGGGCTGTTGTAGAAGGACAGCCAACTATTTTGTCGGCAGTTTGCTCCGCTTCTTTTTCATAAATATCATTGGGCTCGCCGATGTTGAGTTTTGTTTGGACAGGGAAGAAATCATTTTCGCCGGTGCTTGCGCCAAAGAAATCCTGCTCTCCTTTTTTTGAAAAAGGGGATGACTCCTGTGTCGTCTGTGCTGCTGTGGTGGTTCGGACGGTTTTCATTTTTTCTGAAATCTATTTCCATTCAACTCTGAGCATTTTTTTCATCCAGGGCAGTTTGATCATGCCGATTGTCCAGGGCAGGTGATCCAGCAGGATGTCGGCTGCAATGGTTTCGACAATCAGACAATACTCACCGTTTTTTGTGGTGATGAGTTTGCCGTTTCGCTGGAAAAATGTTTCTCTCAAAACCCCCGCTGAGGTTTTTTTAAGTATCGACCATTGGGCAATAAACTCCTGCAACAAAAGTTCGCATTCCTGTTCCGCGGTTTCACCAGGTAGATCATCTATATCCACCAGATCTTCGGGCAGGTATCCGCAAAGAATTTTACAGATCAGCAAGTCGTGCTCTTCTTTTGCCTGCCCGCCGCTGACCAG
>JACMLD010000376.1 GCA_014379785.1 Chitinophagaceae bacterium | reverse complement strand
GGTGAGTCTTTTTTGCATGCCATGAAACATCCGCTGGCGGTGTTGCTGCTGCAAATTATTGCGATAGTTATGGTTGCCCGGCTTTTCGGATTTCTTTTCAATAAAATAGGGCAGCCAACGGTTATCGGCGAAATAATTGCCGGGATAGTACTAGGCCCCTCTCTAGTAGGTCTTTTTTTCCCCGATGTCTCCAGTTTTATCTTCCCTGCCGCATCACTCGGAAACCTCCAGTTTCTCAGCCAGGTCGGATTGATACTTTTCATGTTTGTTATCGGAATGGAACTCGACATCGGCATCATCCGCAAGCAGGCGCACGGAGCGGTTATTATCAGTCACGCCAGTATCATCATTCCTTATACATTGGGAATGGGACTTTCCTATTTCATGTTCACCGAGTTTGCACCGAAAAACATTTCGTTTTTGTCATTCGCCTTGTTTATGGGTATTGCCATGAGCATTACGGCATTTCCTGTTCTGGCGCGAGTGATACAGGAGCGCGGACTTACAAAGACAAAACTGGGTGCACTGGCCATTACCTGCGCAGCTGCTGATGACATCACAGCATGGTGTATTCTGGCTGTGGTTATAGCCATTGTGAAGGCAGGATCTTTTGTGAGCTCGATATTTACCATTGCACTCGCCATCGGATATGTTTTTATGATGCTGAGAGTGGTACGCCCGTTTCTCATCAGGCTCGGCAATATCTACACAAACAAAGAGCAGCTGAGTAAGCCTGTTATTGCGATAGTGTTTATGATTTTGCTGATGTCTTCTTATGCCACAGAAATCATCGGCATACACGCGCTTTTCGGCGCTTTCCTCGCCGGTGTGGTGATGCCACCAGAGCTCAGGTTTAGAAAAATCCTGATCGAAAAAATCGAGGACGTAAGTGTGGTTCTGCTGCTCCCGTTGTTTTTTGTATTCACCGGTCTGCGAACCCAAATCGGTTTGCTCACCACCGGTCACCTGTGGGCCACTTGCGGCTGGGTGATCCTCGTGGCGGTCGCTGGTAAATTCGGCGGCAGTGCCATCGCTGCAAGGGTAACCGGCGAAAGCTGGAAAAGCAGTCTGTCTATTGGCGCCCTGATGAATACCCGCGGTCTGATGGAACTGATTGTGTTGAATATCGGGTATGATCTCGGCATTCTTTCTCCGGAAGTTTTTGCAATGATGGTTATCATGGCGCTGGTCACCACATTCATGACGGGGCCCGCCCTCGATCTGATAAACTGGCTGATGCCTGACAAAGAAAAAGGAGAGGAGCATTCGCTCGAAAAAGCCAGGCTTTCGAGGATATTACTTTCATTCGGAACCGGTCTAAGCGGAAGAAGATTATTGAGGCTGGCTCATCAGATGATGGGGCGTGATCAGATCAGCAACCACCTTACAGCCATCAATCTGACCTACAACGCAGACATCAATCCATGGCAGATACCTGAATTTGAAAAAGAGACATTCAGAAATATCCGTTCAGAAGCGAGAAAGCACCAGCTCGAAATCGCCACAGAATACATGCCGGTAAAAGATCTGCAGAAGGCAATTGCAAAGATCACTCACGAAGGTTCATATGACCTGCTGTTGATTGATGCAGGCAAATCACTGTTGAAAGGAACCTTTCTTGGCAGCCTACTACAGGCAGGAAAACTTTTGTATCCGCCAAACCTTGTCAAAACTCTTGCAGGAAGCAAAAAACTATTGCCACAACTCATACCCGTCAACGACATGATGGATGAGAAAGCAAAAACTTTTATTGCAGAAGCAAAAGGAAATACAGGAATATTTATCGACAAAGATTTTGATGAGGCTGAAAGAATTTTTATTCCGATGGTGAGTCAAGGTGATGCCTATCTTTTCGACTATGCATTGCAGTTTGTAGAAAACAATGATTCGCAGATTGCATGGATGGCCGCAGATACAGATGTTGAATACATTGCCTCACAAAGTGAGCGGCTGAAAATCATTCATGAAAAATACCCGCGGCATATAGAGAAAATTTCCAACAGGCCCATTGATAAATCCATTCTGGGTCGATACGACCTCATGCTGATCAGTTATGAGACCTGGGAAAGTATCGCAAGTACAAGAGAGGAGTGGATTGAACACATTCCTTCTACCTTGATCATTCTTTCCTCGGCCTCGAAGACTCTCCAATCACGAGTTCAGGAGTAAGCACCCGTTTTTCAAACTGCTTTACTTCTCTTTTGCTTTCTATGAGCTGAAGCAGTAATTCTATAGATGCTTTTCCCATCTCCAGCGCGGGCTGCCTGATTACGGTCAGGGAAGGGTTGAGCAGTTCTGCGATATCTGAATTTGAAAATCCTACCAATGCAATTTCATCCGGCACTTTCATGCCACGACGGTGCAGGGTTTTCAAACATCCACTCGTGAGTTTGTCGCTGGTAGTAAGAATGGCGTCGGGCTTTTGTTTGAGCGTCATCAGTTTGTTAACGGCTTCTTCTATTTCAGAAAAAACCATTCCGCCATAAAAGCAATGCTTTATAAAAGACTCTGTTGGTTTGATGCCATTTGCAAGGAGTGCATCGCGGTAACCAGCGAGTCGCTCAATGGTGATGGAGAGAAATTCTGAATTGGCAATGGCCGCGATTTTCCGGTATCCGTTGTGAATGAGATGCTCGGTGGCCTCGTAAGCACCGCGGTAGTTGTCGAGTATCACAGTATGCGTATCAAACCCCTCCGTGATGCGGTCAAAAAAAACAATGGGCAGGCCTTTTTCATGAAACGCTTTCAGGTGACTGATGTCATTGGTTTCAGTAGACAGCGAGATAAGAAGGCCATCTACAGATCTTGATGCGAGGTAGCTGAGGTCCATCACCTCTCTTTCATATGATTCGTGGCTTTGCGAGATGATTACATTGTATCCTTTGTCGTATGCGATCGATTCAATGCCATTGATCACCTGTGAGAAAAAACTGTTTGCGATCTCGCAGACCACCACCCCGATCGAGCGACTTCTTCTTTCTTTCAGACTCAGCGCAATGGGGTTTGGACGATAATTGAGTTTCTCGGCACACTCAAGGACGAGCTGTTTTGTCTCAGCACTGATTTCATGACTGTCACGCAGCGCCCTCGAAACAGTTGACGTGGATATTCCCAGCGCTTTGGCGATATCCTTTATGGTGACTGCTTCAAACTTCATAATGCTGGAGAGGGGTTTTGTGTCGTAAAGATAATGAAGACGAATCAAGTCGTATTTCGGGAACGATTGCGTAAAAAAAGGCATCTTCCTCCTCCCGCTTCATAATTTTGAATACATTAGTTGAATAGTAAACGGCTTGCACAATGAAATTAACTGCTCTGATTATTTTTAGCATTCTATTCGTTTCCGCGCAGGCCCAGCCAGTTGCCTTCCCCGGAGCTGAAGGCTTTGGCAAATACACTACAGGCGGGAGAGGAGGAAAAGTATTCATCGTTTCAAATCTTAATGACGATGGTCCCGGAAGTTTCAGAAAAGCCGTCACGGCTTCAGGCAAAAAGATGGTTGTTTTCTCCGTGTCAGGTACCATTCACCTCAATTCAAGACTTAGCCTCAAAGGAGATTTGACCATAGCCGGCCAAACTGCACCGGGAGATGGGATCTGCCTGGCAGATTATCCGGTCAGCCTGAGTGGTGATAATATAATTGTGCGATATATCCGTTTCCGCATGGGCGACAAAAATCAGAAAGGGGGCATGGTAGATGGAAACGGAGGAGATGATGCTTTTGGAGGGTCAAAAAGAAAAAACATTGTTATCGATCATTGCAGCATGAGCTGGAGCACAGATGAAGCCTTCAGCATCTATGGCGGAGACAGTACTACTTTGCAATGGAATATTATTTCAGAACCGCTGAATTATTCTTATCATTTTGAGACGGGCGATAAAGATTACGAACGACATGGTTACGGTGGTATCTGGGGCGGAACGCATCTGAGTGCACACCATAATCTTTTCGCACACTGTA
The DNA here is from genome assembly GCA_014379785.1 of Chitinophagaceae bacterium. Classification (GTDB taxonomy): domain Bacteria; phylum Bacteroidota; class Bacteroidia; order Chitinophagales; family Chitinophagaceae; genus JACMLD01. The sequence continues at coordinate 2,833 of JACMLD010000376.1, read as the reverse complement.
ACAGCAGAAATCCCAGGTTCAACGGTGTAAGACTGGGTGCTACGGAAGAACTGGTCGACTTTCAAAACAATGTTATCTACAACTGGGGTGGCAACAATGTATACGGCGGTGAAGCCGGACAATATAATATCGTGAACAATTACTATAAGTATGGACCCATTACCAGCAAATCGGTCCGCTTCAGGATTGTAAACCCATCAAGGCAGGAAAAACCATTTATTGGATTTGGTCAGTTCTTTGTGAAGGGAAATTGTGTGGACGCCGCTCCGGACGTTTCATCAGACAACAGCAAGGGCGTGCACACGGGTCCTGGCGCGTCAGAAGGAGATAAAGAAAAGACGCTGGTATCCACCGCATTTGCAACGGTTGAACTGCCTGTAGAAAAAGCCGAAAATGCATTTGAGAATACCCTGCGTTTTGCAGGATGCAGCCTGCCCGCGCGGGACACACTGGACGAGCGAATTGTGAGAAATGTGAGAGAGCGCACGGGTGGTCTGATCGATGTGCAGGGTGGCTATCCGCATGGCACCGAATATGAACTCACCATAAACGCGTGGCCTTTTTTGAAATCTATAAAGGCGCCTGCCGACACTGATTCAGATGGCATGCCGGATGAGTGGGAGCAAAAACACCAGCTCGATCCAAAAAACCCCGCTGACTCATTTGCAATGGCTAACGGTCAGCAATACTCGAATCTTGAAATATACATCAACAGCCTCCAGTTATGAAATCAATGAGCAGCTTGTTATTGATCATGTTTATGCTGATGTCATCAACTCAGGATAAAGTCACTGTGTGGCTTGCCGGAGATTCCACCATGTCAGTAAAGGATCCGAAAGCATATCCGGAATATGGCTGGGGAATGCCTTTTGCCAGTTTTTTCGATTCAACCGTCAGCATTGAAAATCGTGCAATGAATGGTCGCAGTACCAAAAGTTTTCTTGCAGAGAATCGGTGGAAGCCTATGCTGGATAATATGAAGAAAGGCGACTATGTATTGATACAATTCGGTCACAATGATGAGGTGCCCACCAAGAAAACCTATACCACAGAAAAAGAGTTTCAGGACAACCTGAAATATTATATTCTTTCCGTGCGCGAGAAACAGGCTATACCAATTCTATTAACCCCTGTTGCGAGGAGAAAATTTGATCATTCAGGAAACCTCGAAAGCACGCATGAAGTTTATTCCGGCCTGGTGAGGGCGGTGGCACTGGAAAATGATTGTCTGCTGATCGATCTCGACAAAAAAAGTCAGGATCTGATAACAAGCTGGGGGGTGCAGAAATCTACTTTGTTGTTTAATCACCTCGCTGCCGGGGAACATCCCAATTATCCGGACGGCCGGGAGGACAACACCCATTTCAGCGAACTCGGTGCGCGTATGATGGCGCAGATTGTTTTTAAGGAACTGACTTTGATTGCTCCCGAGCTGACGAACCGAACTTATAAAAAAAGATGAAAATATTTTTGCTCATTGCCCTGTGTAGCGGCCTTGGCGTGACGTCATTTTCTCAAGCCGCCGTTTACCCCGATTCGTTTGTGGTAGCCAAAGACGGAAGCGGCAATTTCAGCACCATTAAGGAAGCGATAAATGCTGTCCGCGATCTTTCGCAGAAGAGAGTGAGAATACTGATCCGGCCCGGAGTCTACAAGGAGAAACTGGTAATACCCTCGTGGAAAACAAATATTTCGCTGATCGGTGAGAATGCCGAAACGACGATTATCACAAATGCTGACTTCAGCGGCAAGCCGTTTCCGGGGATTTTGGATCCATTGATTAAAGACAAGTTCAGCACCTTTAATTCTTTTACAGTACTTGTTCAGGGCAATGACTTTGCAGCCGAAAATCTTACAATAGAAAATACTGCAGGCAGAGTGGGACAGGCAGTGGCATTGCACGTGGAGGGAAATCGGGCGGTGATCAGGCATTGTCGCCTACTGGGAAATCAGGATACTCTGTATGTTGCCGACTCAGGCAGCAGACAATTGTATGATGATTGTCTGATAGCAGGAACCACAGATTTTATTTTTGGAGAGGCCACCGTAGTTTTCAACCGCTGCACCATAAAGAGTCTGTCAAATTCCTTTATCACCGCTGCATCAACAAGACCAGGCCAGGAATTTGGTTTTGTTTTCCTGGATTGTAAGCTGGTGGCGGATACCGGAGCACAAAAAGTTTTCCTGGGCCGTCCATGGCGACCGTACGCAAAAACAGTTTTTATCGATACCGAAATGGGAGCGCATATTGTCCCGGCCGGGTGGGACAACTGGCGAAATCCTGAAAATGAAAAAACAGTTTTGTATGCAGAGTACAATAGCACCAGTGCCGGCGGACAAAAAGCCGGTAGGGTGAAATGGAGCAGACAGCTGACTTCGAAACAGCGCCGCATTTACACCATAAAAAATGTGCTGAAATTTGATCCTTCCCTGTAGTTGCAATCTTATGTATATTCATGGCAGGCACAAACTATAAAAGATGAATCCAATCAAAACAGCGCTCACCTCTTTTGGAATGTCGGGTTGGGTGTTTCATGCACCTTTTCTGCAGGCAGATAAGAATTTTGAATTTTACGCAGTCTGGGAGAGGAGTAAAAAGCTCGCAGCGAAAAGATATCCATCTGTAAAGTCTTTCGATAGTTATGAAGAGATGCTGGCGGATCCGGCCATCGAACTCGTGGTGGTGAATACACCGAACTATACGCATTACGAATTTGCAAAGAAGGCTTTGCTGGCGGGGAAAAACATCATTGTTGAAAAGCCTTTTACAGTTAATTCTGCAGAAGGAGAAGAGCTGATTCGTATCGCAGCAGAAAAAAACCTCATGCTATCG
>JACMLD010000375.1 GCA_014379785.1 Chitinophagaceae bacterium | reverse complement strand
TATGATTTTAAAATTGATTCTTTTACAAGTATAAAGATCAGTATCAATGGTTCGCGTACTGAGGCAAAAAGCAGCACATTCTATCTGGCCGAATCGCTGACCGAAGAGGGCCGGCCCGTTAATGGTAGTGAGCGGTTATTGAATTCGGAGGGTATCAAACAGAATTTCAGTTCCACCATCCTGTTGAGAAAACGCTTTAAAAAAGTCGGCCGCACAATCTCTTTCAATTTCGATCCGTCCTATATGGAAAATAAGACCGATGGATTTTTGCGGTCAGAAAATGAATTTTATAATGCGTCGGGTGCCGTTTTCCGGAGAGATTCGGTCGACCAGCAAAAACAGAATAGCCTGAGCGGTACGGCACTGGTGACAAAATTTGCATATACAGAACCATTGTCGAAAAAAATATTCCTGGAACTTAACTATTCTTACAGGCTGAGTAATAACGAGGCTTTCAGAAATTCTTTTAATAAAGGGACAAATGGGAAATATGAAGTGAGAGACAGTGTGTTCAGCAACGATTACAAGTTTCGCTTCAATACAAACAGTGCAGGCGCGAGTATCAAAATAAATGGGAAGAAGGCCGTTTTTTCTGCCGGAGGTAATGTCGGGTTTTCAGATTTCAAACAAACTGATCTGAGAAAGGATTCTACTTATAAGTATTCATACGTCAATTTGTTTCCAAAGGCGAGCATCCGGTATAATTTTGGACCGCAGAGAAGGATTTCGCTGAACTATAACGGCAATACGCGCCAGCCAACACTGGAACAAATACAACCTATCAGGGAGAATTCTGATCCACTGAATATTCAGGAAGGCAACAAGGATTTGAAGCAGGAGTTCCGGCACAGTTTCAGTATGAATTTTAATGACTATAAGGTATTGACCAGTCGGAACCTCTACCTCAGTACCAACTTCAGTTTCACGCAGAATGCCATCAGTAATAGCACAGTGGTTGACTCTGTGGGCGCCAGAATAAGCAGGTTTGTGAATGTTTCCGGCAATTACAATGGCGGTCTCTGGGGCGGATATTGGGCCCAGATTAAAAAATGGAATTTGAATCTCGGACTGAATGTGGGAATGAATGTGAGTAAGTATAAAAATTTTGTAAACGGTCTTGAAAACGTGAACGACAACACTTCAGGAAATGTATCCGTCAGTTTTTCGAAAAACAAAGAAAACAAATATGAAATTTATGTGAGACCCGGGATTAGTTATAACTGGAGCAAATCTTCTTTGAGAAAGGATATCAAAACGAACTACTGGTCGAGCCAGAGTGAAGGCGGGTTTACTTTTTACCTGCCATGGAAACTGGAATTGAACAGTGAAGCAGAAATCAATCTCAGGGAAAAAACGGCTTTGTTCGACAGAAATGTGAATTCGGTTAAGTTGAACAGCTATCTGGCGAAGAAGTTTATGAAGGGGAACGCTGGCGAGGTAAGATTCAGCATTTTTGATATGCTCAATCAGAATATCGGACTGGAGAGAAATGCCAACAGCAATTTCATTTCTGAGAACAGGTATAATACGGTGCAACGTTACTGGCTGCTCTCTTTTACCTGGAGTTTTAATCACAATGCAGCAGGAAGTATCCCAAAATAAATTTTATGAAAATCAATTATATTATTTGCGCTTTTTTATTGATGTTTTCCGGTCCGCTGCTGGCGCAGCAGCAGTTTCTTTCAAAAGGAAGAATTGAATACGAGCGGAAAATAAACGTACATCGTCAGTTTGAAAATGAAGACGGCGACGAGTGGTTCAAGGAATATATTTCTAAGGTTCCCAAATTTCACAACAGTGTATTTCGCCTGAGTTTTGAGGGAACCAAAACATCCTACAGGCAGGTGGGTGAAATGGATACGAAAACAGATTCCTGGGTGATTGGACCCTCTAAAGAAAATATCATAGTCACCGATCTTGACAAACAGTTGCAGCAGAGCATGAAGAAAGTGTATGAAGATTCTTACCTGGTGCAGGACAGTATCCGGAAGATGGAATGGAAGCTGGAGGCCGAGACAAGGGTGATAGCTGGGTTTGAGTGCAAAAAAGCTGTTGGAAGGATTTGTGATTCCGTTTATGTAGTCGCTTTTTATACCGAGGAAATTCTGGTGAATGGCGGTCCTGAATCTTTTTCAGGTTTGCCGGGAATGATACTTGGACTTGCCATACCAAGGCTGTATACTACATGGTTTGCTACCAAAGTAGATTTGGTAGATTCTCCTCCGAACGAATTCAACGCACCAACCAAGGGAAAGAAGATCACCGCGGATGGTTTGCAATCCATGCTTAAGAAGTCACTCAAAGATTGGGGAAAGCAGGGTCAGCGGAATGTCTGGTGGGTGATGTTGTAGGCGGTCATGCCGAGCGAAGCCGAGGCATCCCCGACCGGCCGGAGTTGAGTCATCGCTATTAATAGCTGGGGATTTCTCCACTCGCTGCGCTCGGTCGAAATGACCTAAAAGTATGTTGAAAACCCGATCTGTATCCCTGCCAGCTTTGATGGCGGGTTGCCGAGCAGATCGGTTTGCCAGTTGTAGCGATAGTTTAATCTCAGCACGGTCTGGGGGTTTGGCCGCCAGCTGATGGCCGGGACAACAGATACGATTTCTTCAGAAATATTTCCTCCGGTGGATTGAAACCTGCCTTTATTCCAGTCAACGTATTCCAGTCTTACCGCGGCATTCAGCACAGCATTTTCAAATCCAAACATGGTGCGTTTCAACACCGGCTGCACGATATCTAAAAATCCGCCCTGCTGTTTTCTTCCAAACTGTTCTGTATAGGTGTCGGGAATGTCTATGCCAATCCAGGCCCACTCGCCATTCACAAATGTTTTTGCCGCACCAATGGTTGAATTGAAGTCGACCGCAAAAACATTCACACGTCGTTTTTTATCGAGTTTAAAACCGTCGTCTTCAAATTTATTATAAACGCCGCCCATGTACGAAAGTCCAATCTCTCCTATTTTGTTGTTTTTCAAAGCAACCTTGGCGGTAAGCAGCGGACTTCCATTAAAGCTTTCTTCAAAACGATCTGCGTTCTTTTTTGCCGCAGGCAGGAAGGTTTTGTTTTCCGAATTTGAAATGATGCTTTCGTCAAATCCATTTGTCAGGTACAATTCATACCCATAGACCCAACCCTTGTTGTATTTTTTTCCAAACAAACCAAACCCGACATTACTCCAGGTTGCGGGTAGCATCTGGGTGGCAGAGATAGGTCTGTCAACAAACTCCCATTTTGGTCCGTCGTGGTTCTGGTTAAAGGCGCCGATCGGATTCATCACTACCCCACCCCGCAGATTCAGCAATGGCGAAAATTCGAAATCGACCGATGCGAACTCGATGTTTATTTCTTTGGTGCCGTCTTCAAATTCGATTTCCGAAAGAAATTTTATTCTTTTTCCGATGGCGGATGATACGAAAAGCGTGAGGCGGCGCATTTGAAACTGATGACCTTCTGTAATGCCGTCCTGTCCGAGGTATTGGTAGTTTGCCTCCACGTAACCGCCAACGGCCACGGGTAGTTTTCCGACTTTGTTGAATGGCCGGCTATAAACAGCATCCATGTTGAGCTGCAGTGAGTTTGTATCTCTTGAAGGATCCCTCAAAAGAACAGGATCAATCTGCGCGCTGCCGCAAAAACAGGATATGAGTAGAAAGACAGAGCAGGTAAATTTTTTCATGACTGTTTTCTGAGATCGATGAATATGGTGGTTGGATTTATGGTCACGGGAAAACTTCTGAGGCTTTCATCTGCAGGGCCGTTTGTTACAAGACCTTTGCTGTTGAATTCGCTGCCGTGAGCCGGACAATGCAGATAATCGCCGGAGGCCTGCAGTTCTGCGCCCTGATGGCTGCATTGCATCCAAAGTGCGGCATATTCGGTTTCGTTAAACCTGTATATGCAGATAGGATATTTCAAAGATTCATTTCGGATAATGATAAACGACCGGAAGGCAACGGCACCCTTCTGATTGATTTTGAATTCTTCCTTATTGACTGTTAGACCGTCTTTTTCAAGATGGCTCGACACATAGCGGGTGGAGGTGCAGGACGCGAGGATGCTTCCGAGTCCGCCTGCTACCAGGCAACCTTTGCAGGCGCTTACGATGAAATCTTTCCTGTGCATATTAAAGTGATTCAAGAAATTTTAGGATGCTGGATTTCTCCTGGGCATTGAGTTGTTGAAACGATTCCCTTGATTTGGTTGCTTCGCCTCCATGCATGTTGATGGCAGCTTCGATGCTTCTGGCTCTGCCGTCGTGCATCAAAAAAACCTGGCCGCCTTGTGAGTTTTTTGACAGTCCCAGTCCCCAAAGTGGCGGTGTACGCCACTCTGCGGGAAGAGCGGTGCCTTCTGTATATCCATCGTTCAATGCCGGCCCCATGTCGTGCAGAAGCAGATCGGTATATGGGAAAAATGTTTTTTCAGAAAGCGCGGATATAGGCGAAAATCCTGTTTTCATTTGCGGAGTATGGCATTTGCCGCAGGAGATCCGGTTGAATATGGCAGCCCCGGCCTTCACTTCGGGATCGCTGGTATTTCGCTGTATCGGTGCCTTTAAAGTTTTGAGATAGAAGACGACGTCCAGAACTGTCTGGTTAGATACTTCGGGGTCAATTTCAAGGCCGTTGTAGGTATCGAATACTTCGTAAGAGGAATTTACACCCATGTCCTGGTTATATGCATTGGCTGTTTGCTGAAGGAGATCATATACAGCCGCTTTTTTTCCGAACCGGCCAATGTATCGGTTGTTTTTCTCAACCGTTGCATTTCTGAACTGACAATAAACGGGCACATTGATCCAGTTGGGCCTACCGGAAATGCCGTCACCATCTGCGTCAAATTCGTCTGATAAAGCGAGGAGGTCGGCGTCTGGTACGAGTTCGAGAAATCCGAGCCCGGTGTTGGCAGGGGGAGTGAATTTTGAAAAGCTTGCTCCTGCAGGTATTGCTTCAGGTTGAAAGCCCGGTACGGCCCTACCCTGTAGCTGCGGAGCGCCGAGGTGTAAAAACTTATTGGAAATTGTATCGCTCTGTCCGAATCTGGTGAGGGTTGTAAATGGATGGCCCTTGCCGTCGCCCGCATGGCAGGTGCCGCAGCTGGAGGCCACGAACATAGGCCCGAGACCTGTGCCCGAAGAGAATATTTCGTCGTTGAATGCAACATCGCCGCGGAGAAAAATAATCTTTTCGCTGGCGGTCAGACCGTCTACTGGTCCGTCGAGGATGGAATCATCCGCTGGCGCATCCGGCAATAACTTCCTGCAGGAAATAAGACAGGCGAACATCAATACTACACCGGCCGTTGCTTTGAAGGTTTTAGAGAACATGAGAAATTATTTAGGCAAATATAAAGAAATTAAATATACGCACTAACAAAACAGTTAGATTTGCCTAACTTTAATTTTTTAGTATTACCCCTATATTTGTGGCATGAAATCGGGTGAACTCAGTTTTACGGAAGAAAACTATTTAAAGGCGATTTATTCTTTGTCAGAACGGTCAGTGTCTTTCGATACATCGACGAATGAAATTGCCGAGCGGTTGCGGACAAAGCCGCCGACGGTTTCGGACATGCTCAAAAAGCTCACGGCTAAAAAACTAATAGCTTACGAAAAATACAAACGTGTTCAGCTGACGAAATCCGGAAGGCAGATAGCCATACAGATCGTGCGCAAACACCGCTTATGGGAAGTATTTCTGCATTCAACGCTGAAATTTTCCTGGGATGAGGTACATGAAGTGGCTGAGCAGCTGGAGCATATTCACAGCGAAGAGTTGATTACCCGGCTGGAGAAATTTCTGGGATATCCGAAGTTCGACCCTCATGGCGATCCCATTCCTTCTGCGGAAGGTGAACTGGAAGACGGCAAAAGAATAAACCTGTCTGAGGTTGAAAATGGTACCAATTGCCAGGTGGTGGGTGTGATGGACAGCTCAACACCCTTTCTGCAATATCTTGAACAGATCGATATCGCCATTGGTACCCGCTTAAAAGTCGTTGGCAAGATTGAATTCGATGGGTCAATGATTATCCAGATAAAAAAGAAACCGCAGTTTACAGTCTCAAAGAAATTTTCAGAAAACGTGATGGTCACTGCCTGAGTTCCAGCGCAAGCAGATATTTTCCTCCTATTTTTAAAGTACTGTCGAGGTCAAATGTAGTGCCGGTGGCAATATCAAAAGCTTTTTTCCGGCTGCCGATGCGCTCGGCAAAGCGATTCATCGTGATGGTTTTTTCTGTATCGTTCTGATTGAGAATGCACATGATCGTCTGTTGGGCTGTGTATCTGAAATACACATACACCCCGTCTTCGGGTGTAAACTGCATGAGCTTTCCTTCTTTCAATGCCGGTGAATTCTTTCGGTAGTTGGCGAATGTTTTCAGGTAGTTGAATGCTTCATTTTCTTTTTCTGTTCTTCCTGCTGCAGTAAATTTATTCACGGCATCACCGGGCCACCCACCTTTGAAATCGAGCCTCACCCAGCCATCGGGATTTGTAAATCCTGTCATCAAGATTTCTGCACCGTAATAGAGCTGGGGAATACCGCGGAATGTCATCAGCCAGGCGAGACCCACTTTGTATTTTTGGAGGTCCTCTCCCACCACAGAATAAAATCTCGGAAGATCATGGTTGTCCAGGAAAATGACCTGTCGCATCGGGTCCTTGTATGCAAAATCCTGTGCAGCCGTGGTATACATTCTGTTTACTCCGTCTGTCCAACCGAATGGTTTTGTAAGTGCTTCCTGTATTCCGTAAAACAGGAGCTGAAAATCGGTCGTTGCCTGCAGGTTGCTTTTGAATGAAATATTGTAATTGTTTTCGCAGAAAAAGCTTTGGTTCGGAACCCCATGCACCCATGTCTCACCAAATAGCGTCAGCTTTGGATATTCATCGTACAATGCCTTGTTGCAGCGATTCATAAAGGCAAGATCATTGTAAGCATAGGTGTCGATTCGCCATCCATCGATACCAAAGTTTTCTACTGTCCAGATGGCATGCTGTATGAGAAAGTTGGCGACCAGCGGGTTTGATTGGTTCAGGTCGGGCATGGAGGGTGTAAACCATCCATCGGTCATTTGCTTTTTATCTGCACCTGATGCATAGGGATCGAACATGACCTGATCCTTATAAGTAGTATTTGTGTATCTGGGCCATTGGTGCAGCCAGTCAGGTGTTGGCGGGTCTTTCACAGAAAAATGTTCTATTCCCACATGGTTGTAGACCGCATCCTGAATTATCTTCATTCCGCGGTTGTGGATATCCGTTATGAGCTGGTGATAGGCGGTGTCTCCGCCGATTCTCGGGTCTATTTTATAATGGTTGGTGAAAGCGTATCCATGTTCTGTCCTTTCCTTCATGTCGTTTATGATCACCGGGTTGAGCCAGAGTGTTGTTACACCCAGTTGCTGGAGGTAGTCGAGATGGTTGGATATTCCCTTGAGGTCTCCTCCATGTCTTTCAAAAATTGAATCCCGGTTGAGCGACTGATCGAGCATGCCCGGAATGCGATCGTTGGAAGGGTCGCCGTTGCTGAATCGATCCGGCATAATGAGGTACATGAAATCTGAAGATGTGACTCCTTTGGCGAATGTGCTGCCGTTTCCGGTCCGCCGGCTTTTCAATTCAAAATCAATGGTCGTTCCGCCGCTGGCTTTGATTTTGGTTTTCCCCGGCCGCGTCGATGGACTAATTTTCAAATCAAGAAATACGTAGTTTTTATTTGCGGGTCTTGTTGTTTTTGTGATGGTCACCCCCGGGTGGCTCAGAGAAAAATTGCCAGCATTTCCGATTCCTTCGCCGTGCAGCATCAGCTGAAGAGAAGTGTTTTTCATTCCTACCCACCAGTTGGTGGGATAGCATGCTGTTGGCTGTTGTGCAAACACATTGCTGATGACGAGCAGCAATAAAATGCAGGCTGAATACTTTTTCATATCATGTTTTTAATCCTTGTCATCGTCTTTCACGATCAGCGTCAGAAAGCCGGCCAGGATCATGGAAGCGCCACCCAGCACAATCGTATTCATGGTGTTTGCGTGGAAAACTTTCATGGTAAAAAATCCGAGTATGGTGGCGGCAACGATCTGAGGGATGACGATAAAGAAATTGAATACACCCATATAGTAGCCCATCCGATGCGCGGGAAGGGCGCCCGATAAAATTGCATATGGCATGGACAAAATACTGGCCCAAGCAATGCCCACCAGGGCCATTGAAAATGCGATCCACTTAGGATCTTCAAACCAGCTTACCGACATCAGTCCGATGCCACCAATGACCAAACAGATCAGATGGGTGATCCTTCTGTTTGTACGATAAGCAATCAAGGGAATGATGAATGCAAACAGGGCAGCCATTCCGTTTCTGATACTGGAGCAGAAACTCAGCCAGTCCGCTCCATCGTTGTATTGGGATTTCACTCTTTCGAGTTCGGCTTTTTCATTGTTATTCGTGATGCTGTTCGCTGGGTTGGCATAGTGATTGGCCAGGTTGATCGATATCGTCACCGGGTTTTGATCTGCCCGGTGTTCATTGATTTCATTGATATCCGCCTGCAGTGAAGAAAATTCTTTTTTCTGTTTGGTGTCTGCCGGAGCCGCTAATATTGATTTGATATCCCCTTCCATTTTTGATACCATTGTCTTTGACACTTTCATATCATATTTTTCGCTGGTTACAGCGTTGGTGCTGTATATCCACATCGCAAAAAGCGCGAACCAGGTGAAGAATTGCACCAGTGCGAGTTGAGCCATTGTCTTTGGCATTTTCACTATGCCGCCAAAGGTTTCTTTTAATCCGTCCCAGAATCCCGCATTTTTTTGCTCAGCGCGAAATGCTTCGAGGTCATCTGGCGGAGTTTCCTTGGTAGTAAAAACGGTATATAAAACGGCGCTCAGAAATGCAAAGCCTCCCGCATAGAAGCTCCATTTTACCGAGTCGGGAATGGTGCCTGCTTCTGCGGTGTTGCTCATACCGAACCAATTTGCAAAGATCCAGGGAAGCAGCGCAGCGATCACAGAACCTACGCCGATGAAAAAACTTTGCATCGCGAAACCGGCAGTGCGTTGCTTGGCAGAGAGCTTGTCACCCACAAATGCCCGAAACGGTTCCATGCTGATATTGATGGATGC
>JACMLD010000374.1 GCA_014379785.1 Chitinophagaceae bacterium | reverse complement strand
AGTCAGGGCTTGAAGTTATGCAAATGGGCTAACTTCGGCGGCATAAAAAATGGATCAGCGGATAAATATTGCCTCTTTTATTGATCATACTATTCTGAAGCCGACGACCACAATTCAGGAAGTGGAAAATTGCTGCAGAGAAGCAGTGGAATATGGTTTTGCCGCGGTATGTATTCCTCCCCCTTTTGTAAAAAGAGTAGCGACAATTCTGGAGCCTACAGAAATAAAAGTGGCAACCGTGATAGGTTTTCCTTTCGGATATTCTGCCACCGAGGCAAAAATGGCGGAGACAGTTCTTGCACTGGTGGATGGGGCCGATGAAATAGACATGGTCATCAACCTGGTTGCGTTACGAATGAATGACTGGGTTTTTTTGTCAAAAGAGGTGGCGCTCCTAACCGAGGTCGTACATAAGAAAGGCAAATTGATCAAGGTGATCATCGAGTCCGGCATTCTCACGGAGGAAGAAATTATCAACTGCTGCCAGCTTTTTGGTCCTCTTGGCATAGATTTTATGAAAACTTCAACAGGATATGCCGAAAAAGGCGCTTCTGTAGCTGCCGTGCAACTGATGCGGACGAATTTGCCATCTACCGTAAGAATTAAGGCGTCGGGAGGGGTCAGAGATTTTGAATTTGCCAAAGATTTGATAAAAGCGGGAGCCACAAGGCTTGGATGCAGCGCAAGTGTGGCGATTGTGGGTGGAGAAAAGGCAGATGCGGCCGCTCCTTACTGATCTGGCAGCAATTTTGTTTAATGGTGAATAACAAATGAGAAAAATGAGAATATTATTGGCTTTTTCAGGATTTTTCCTCCTCACATTGGCCGCCGTGGCCCAGGACTCCACTTCATCCATCGTCATCCATAAAGATCCGCGGATTGATGTGCTGGTAAAAAAACAGGGACAGATAAATGAAGAAACTACAAGGGACGCCAGGCGTACCATGCCTGGTTTTCGCATCCAGGTGATAAATACAAATGACCGGTCAGCGGCCATCAACGCAAAAACGAAGGTATATCAGCTGTATCCTGAACTGAAAGCATACCTCCTTTACCAGGCCCCTTATTTCAGGTTGAGGGTCGGCAATTTCAGGGACCGTGAAGAAGCTGCAGAATACATGAAATCTTTGTCTAAACAGTTTGAAAACAATGTGATGATCGTGAGAGATGTGATTGAAGTGAAACCAGAAAGAATAGAGCAATAGCCGCTCATTGTCCACAGGCAACGAATGTTTAACTTTGTTCCGGATTCAAAAGCTGAATCCGGAATTTTTTTTATGGTACAGAATGAAATCAAAAAACTCGCGTCACAGTTCAGTGACCAGTTTATTCAAATCCGCAGACAGCTTCACGCATATCCCGAACTGAGCTACCAGGAGTTTCAAACTTCGGCTTTTATACGGAGTAAACTCACCGAATTTGGCATTGACCACCAGGTGATGGCAACAACCGGCGTAGTTGGACTGATCGAAGGGAAAAATCCATCAAAGAGAATTGTTGCGCTGAGGGCAGACATCGATGCCCTGCCGATTCTGGAAGAGAATAAGATTGACTATGCATCTAAGAACAGCGGTGTGATGCATGCCTGTGGCCACGATGTTCACACGACGATACTACTGGGAGCGGCGAGAATACTCAACCATCTTAAAAACGATTTTGAAGGCACCGTAAAACTGATTTTTCAGCCAGGTGAAGAAAGAAATCCGGGTGGAGCGAGCATACTGATCAAGGAAGGCGTACTTGAAAATCCAAAACCTTCGGTGATCTATGGGTTGCATGTGCATCCGGGTCTGGAGGTGGGTAAAATGAGTTTTCGTGGTGGAAAGGTGATGGCCAGTGCAGATGAATTGTATTTTACCATTCGCAGCAAAGGCGGACATGCAGCTGCACCGCACCTTACGGCTGATACGATTCTGATCGCTTCGCAGCTGATTGTAGCACTACAACAGGTTGTCAGCAGAAACAGGAATCCTCATGATCCTTCGGTGTTATCTATTACCTCTTTCCAGGGTGGATATACCACAAACGTGATTCCGAGCGAAGTAAAGCTGATGGGAACTTTTCGGGCCATGGATGAGGGATGGCGGTTCAAGGCGCACGATATTATCAGGAAGCTGTCGACTGAACTGGTGCACAGCATGGGAGCTGAACTCGACCTGCACATCGATGTCGGATATCCCACAGTTTATAACCATGAGGTATTAAATGACAAGACCAGGGCAATTGCGGAGGGTTTTCTTGGAAAAGAAAAAGTGGAGACCACTGAGTTAAGAATGGGTGCTGAAGATTTTGGATATTATTCTCAACTGATCCCCGGATGTTTTTACCGGTTGGGCGTAATGAATGAAAAAAAAGGCATCGTCTCCGGTGTGCACACACCCACTTTTAATGTGGATGAATCGGCAATAGAGATTGGTATGGGGATGATGGCAACGCTTGGTGCCACCGGGGGGCTTTGATCAATTCTTATAGACCTTTCCGTCCTTCATCACAAAACTGACCTTTCCCATTTTCTGCACGTCTGTGAAAGGATCACCTTCTACTGCAACGATGTCTGCCAGTTTACCCTTTTCAATGCTGCCAAGTATATCTGAAGCACCAAGTAATATTGATGCACTTACCGTAGCCGATTGTATCGCCTCCATCAGCGGCATTCCGCCTTCGGTCATGAAGACAAACTCCAGCCAGTTTTTTCCATGCGCATACACCCCGGCATCGGTACCGAAAGCGATTTTAACACCGGCCTTATAAGCTTTGGCAAAAGTGCCCTGAATTTTTGGACCGATAGAAAGCGCCTTTGGTGTAACGAGATCAGGATAATATCCCGGCTTTTTTGCTGAATCACCCACTGCATGTCCAGCGGTCTAGGTCGGCACATACCAGGT
>JACMLD010000373.1 GCA_014379785.1 Chitinophagaceae bacterium | reverse complement strand
CGGATTTCTACCGAGTGTGTACCAGGGTGTACAATGCAGAAGCGAAGGGGATCCTGTATTGTTTATCAAAGACCCGGAAGGGGTTGACAGAGACATGCGGAAAGCATCGATTGATGCAATCAATAAAGTAAATGAGCTCGCTTATCAGGAATATCATGATCCTGAAATTCTATCGCGGATTTCTCAATATGAGATGGCATACAGGATGCAAATCTCCGTTCCCGAAGTGATGAATATAAATGATGAACCCGCCTATATCCATGAGATGTATGGCACCAAGCCGGGTGAAGCCTGTTTTGCAAACAATATTCTTCTTGCAAGGAAGCTGGTGGAGAAAGGGGTTCGGTTTATTCAGCTGTTCGACTGGGGATGGGATAGTCATGGCACAGATGCAAGTCTCGCCATTGATGTAGGATTTATCAACAAATGCAGACAGGTTGACAAATCAGTTGCCGCATTGATCCTCGATCTGAAACAAAGAGGTTTGCTGGAAGAAACGCTGGTGGTGTGGGGCGGCGAATTTGGACGTACACCGATGATGGAGAACCGCGAAGGAAAACAAAATCCGTTTAAAGGAAGAGACCACCATACAGAAGCATTCACCATCTGGATGGCGGGTGCCGGAATAAAGAAAGGATTCAGCTACGGCGAAACCGACGAAATCGGCTACAGCGCCATTAGCGGTAAGGTGGATCCGTTTGACGTGCAGGCTACAATACTTGACCAGCTTGGCTTTGACCACGAGCATTTGACATATTCATTTCAGGGCCGACCTTTCAGGCTGACTGATGTAAAAGGGAATGTCATCAGAGAAATAATACAATCATGAACCGAAAGAATTTCCTGCAATTGGGAATGGCAGGCGCCGGGCTGGCCGTGGCACCATCAGTAAAGAATTACATTCCATCTCCGGCGCCAGCGGGTTTCTCTTTGAAAATTCTTGCCACCAACTGGGGTTTTAAAGGAAGTATGGACCAGTACCTGGCATTGGTGAAAAAAGAAAATTACGATGGAATAGAAATCTGGTGGCCGAATAACGAAAAAGATCAGCAGGAACTTTTTTCACTGCTCGATAAGTATCAACTCGAGGCTGGATTTCTCGCGGCAGGCAATGAATCAGATTTCAATACCCATCTGCAGTCGTTTAAAAAAAATACGGAAGCAGCCGCGATGAATAAAACACGGAAACCGCTTTATGTGAATTGTCATTCCGGCAGAGATTATTTTTCGTTTGAGCAAAACCGGCAGCTGATTGCACATACGATTGACCTGACTCAAAAGACAGGAATAAAAATCTGTCACGAGACGCATAGATCCAGAATGCTGTACTCCGCTCCTGCCGCCAGGCAATTTTTTGAAAAAGAAAAAGCATTGAGGATTACGCTTGATATTTCACATTGGTTTACCGTCAGTGAAAGCCTGTTGCGCGATCAGCAGTCAACGGTAGAGATGGCAATAGGAAGAGCAGACCATATACATGCCAGGATCGGCCACAGCGAAGGGCCGCAGGTGAATGACCCGCGCGCACCTGAGTGGGCGGAAGCGGTAAAAGCACATCTTGAAATCTGGGACAAAATCGTTGAAGTAAAAAAGAAGAACAATGATTCGCTGACGATTCTGACTGAGTTTGGTCCGCCGGACTATATGCCAGTCCTGCCTTACACGAGACAACCGGTGGCAGATCAATGGACCGTCAATGTTTATATGAAAGATTTACTTCGCAAGCGATACTCATAACCAAATCAAAGACCTTGCTGCTTACAATTTTTGATCTTATCGGACGACTACATCCTGCGCTTGTTCACCTGCCGATCGGCATACTCCTCGCTGCATTGTTGCTGCAGGCTTATTCCAGGAAGATAAAAACCCCGGGTTTTTCGAATGCGGTAAGCATACTGCTGTTTACCGGAATGATTGTATCAATTATTTCCTGTATCAGCGGTTATGTATTATCGTTAGAGGGAGATTACAATGAAGAATCGGTGAGTCTGCATATGTGGATGGGTATTGCGACAGCGGCGGTTTCCGTTATACTTTTTGTTTTGCATCGATTCGGGCACGGACCGGTTTATAAATTTACTGCCTGGGGGTTGTTCGCATTGGTCATGATAACCGGTCACCTCGGAGGTACGCTTACGCATGGCAGTGAGTACCTTACGGAGCCGCTGGCGGCAGAAGAAGTGGTACCCATCCGAAAACCAATTGCAGACGTGCAGCAGGCATTGGTGTACAAGGATATCGTTGAACCCATATTCGCCGGCAAATGTTATAGTTGTCATGGCAAGGCGAAACAAAAAGGGAAATTACAACTGCATCTGCCGGAGCTGATCATGAAAGGGGGAAAGAATGGCGAGGTGATCGAAGCAGGAAACGCAGCTTCGAGTGAACTGGTCAAAAGGGTTTTATTGCCGATGTCTGACGAACATCATATGGCGCCGAAAGACAAGCCACAGTTAACGGCAGATGAAAAAATGCTGATTGGCTGGTGGATTGATCACGGTGCATCGTTCGATAAAAAGGTGAAAGATCTACCACAACCAGAACAACTGAAACCTGCATTTATTGCACTGTCTCAGCCATTGACTGAACCAGAACCTGATGTCCTGAATGATGAAAAAGTTGACCGTGCATCATCAGAAGCAGTGGAGAAATTGCGATCCAGGGGCTTGCTTGTTTTGCCGCTTTCCGCGAAGACAAACTTTTTAGAGGTAGGCTTTATCAATGCGAAAAACATTTCAGACAAAGACGTCGACTTGTTGCTGCCTATCAAGGCGCAACTATACTCCCTAAAAGCGAATGATAGCTCGATCACCGACGCGGGTGTCGCAAAAATTGCATCGCTTCAACAGTTACGGCGTTTGTCGCTCAGCAGCGCCAATGTTTCAGATGCGGGAATGGCGGCCATTGCACAGTTGAAGAATTTGCAGTCGCTCAACCTGAGTGGGACAAGAGTCACCATCGACGGAGTTAAGAAACTCTCAGGTTTGAAATCGCTGCGTTCATTGTATCTTTTTCAAACGGGTGTAGACCGGTCGCGTTGGACAGAAATAAAAACGGCTTTGCCGAATGTACGTATTGATTCCGGCGGATATCTTGTGCCGCTGCTGCCTGTTGATACTGTGATTGAGAAGGTGAAGAAGATGTGATGATGTGGAGAATGTGATGAATGTGGGCTGACGCCCGTCATTTCGACCGAAGTCGAGCGCAGCGAGACGAAGCGGAGAAATCCCCAGCCGACCGGAGTTGAGACCAATAAAAACATATTAATGAGACTTTTATTATTGATTCTGACCATCTGCCTCTGCGCCTGCACAACCCGCAGAGTTCAAACCAATCGCACTCCGCTGACGCTGAAAATTCTCTCCTACAATATCCACCATGCCAATCCCCCATCCCGCCCCAACCATATTGATGTGAACGCCATAGCAAAAGTCATATCGGATCAGCGACCCGATCTTGTCGCCCTGCAGGAAGTAGATGTTTATACCATGAGATCCGGCAGCGGATTGAATGAAGCCTCGGAAATCGCAAAGCTCGCCGGCATGCCCTATTTCTTTTTTGCCAAAGCCATCAACCACGACGGTGGCGAGTACGGCGTGGCGATACTTTCGCGCTACCCGCTTTCAAAAATGAAAAGCAGAAGTCTGCCCGACAGCATCGGATCAAAAGCAGAAAAGCGAACACTTGGATCGGCGCTGGTCGCTCTACCTGGAGGTAGAAAAATTTTGTTTGCCAGCACCCATCTGGATGCTGGACGCGGTGACGCAAGACGTGTCATGCAAATGCAGGCAGTAAGCGATATGCTCGCTCAGGAAAAGATACCGGTGATCATTGCAGGTGACCTGAACGCGCAGGACAATTCAGAAGTGATAAAAATCCTCGACAGAAATTTCACCCGCACATGCATATCCAACTGCGGATTTACGATCCCTGAAATCAAACCCAATAAAACCATTGACTATATCGCATTCAGACCGGCTGCCCAATTTTCAGTTCTGAAACATGAAGTGATAAATGAAAGCTATGCATCGGACCACCTGCCAGTGTTTGCAGAAGTTCAGTTGAAATAATCCTTTAATAAATCGTCATTCCGACCGACATCGAAGCCGACAAATGTATCGACGGCGCATGGCAGCATTCATTTTTTAATGGGAAGCGCGCGGAAAAAAGCTTTGTTCAATTACACGCGTGAAGTAATGATTGCTTTGAAAGCGCAGGGCACTTCGCCGGACTTGGTGCAGGTAGGAAATGAAATCAATCACGGCATTGTCTGGCCGGAAGGAAATCTGAGAAGCTTCGACAGCCTCGGCCAGCGCTACAAAAGGGATCTGATTGTGGTGGAATATTCTGAACTAAAAAATGAAGTCAATCAGATAGCCTTTGAATTGCCTGATGGTAGAGGAAAGGGTACATGTATGTGGACCATTGAGTACATGGGAGCAGATATTTGATCGCACAGGAAAATCAAACGAACTGATTCTGAAGTATGATGAGATCAGTAAGAAGTTTATGCACTAACTCCACTTTTTGAAGTCTTTGATCGGTGGACCAACTCGCTTGAACCCATGTTCCTCGCGCATTTTGTCCTGATCCGCTTCAGACAATCCTTTGGCTGCACCAGCATCGATTTTTTTGAAGAACTCTTCCATTTTCCCGGCAGGTTGAAAAAACATGAGGAGTTTTCCCTCTCCTTCTCCAATTTTCGCAAAGCTGTGAGGTACCATGCGCGGGCCGAAGACGCTGTCGCCCACTTTGGCATGATGAGTAGTGTCACCAACTTTTATCAGGAACTCGCCCTG
>JACMLD010000372.1 GCA_014379785.1 Chitinophagaceae bacterium | reverse complement strand
CAGGCCCGTCCTGTGGAGCTCCGTGAGCCCCAGCCTAAGTCGCGATCAACAGAACCGGGATTGGACCAGGCGAGATAATCTTTTCAATATATTGAAATAAAGGCAGCAGCTGTAACGGCTGCTGTTTCTGTTCTCAGCCTCGTGTCGCCGAGAGAAACGGGAATATAATTTTTGTTTTGTGCTGCACTGATTTCAGCTGGACTGAAATCGCCTTCCGGACCAATGAGAATTATTTTACCCCCGGTTGCTTTATCAGAAGCTTTGCGGAGTGATTCTTTTTCGCCCGGTATACAATGCGCAATAAAATTACGCGGATATTTTTCAGTGATTTGCGGGTCCGCGATAAATACAGAAAAAGAAAGCGGCTCATGCAGTAAAGGCAACCAGTGCTGTTGCGATTGCAACATCGCGCTGGTGAGAATATTTTTCATCCGATCAGAACGAAAATGCTGCTTCTCTGTTCTTTCACAGATCAGCGGGTATATTTCGCGAATACCCATCTCCGTTACCTTCTCCAGTATCCATTCAAACCTGGATGCATTTTTTAGAAGGGATACCGCCAGACATGCCGCTGTGCCGGGCGGCTCAAGCTGCATAACAGACTTTATCCGGACTTCTGTTTTTTTCTTGTGACTGATGGTAACCTCTGCGGTGAGCTCCGTGCCAAGTCCATCGGTGAGTCTCACCTGCTCGCCGGCTTCCATACGCAGTACCTGTGAAATATGCCGCGATGTCTCGTCATCCAGCGACAGAAGGTCGTTGATCGCTGCCTGTTGCGTGGAAAAAAAAACGGGTAGTGGCTGGCTCATCGGCGTTGCTTAGAAAGGTGCATCGTCTTCTTCAGGACCAAATGACATGTCATTCATTTTGCTACCCGCCTGTACATACAATCGCGCACCACCACCTGCAGCGCCTGATCCCGGATCAGTTGGCACCGGTCTCCAGTTGCCCCCTCCAGGCATTCCAGGGTTGCTGAAATTATCGTCTTCCCATTCCGTGAATTTCTGAATATGAAGCAAGGCGCGCAGCTTGATGGTATCGAGAGAACCATTCCTGTGTTTTGCCACCCGCACGTGCGTTTCTCCTTTGTTGCTCTCGCCCATTTCGTTGCTGGTCACATCATAGTATTCCGGGCGGTAAATAAACATAACCATATCGGCATCCTGCTCAATGGCTCCCGATTCACGGAGGTCACTCAGCTGTGGCATTTTATTTCCTTCTTTTCGGGTTTCCACCGCGCGACTCAACTGGGAAAGTGCTATGATCGGCACCTGCAGTTCCTTGGCAAGCCCTTTCAGGTTTCTGGAAATATTGCTTATCTCCTGCTCACGGTTTGAGCCTTTGTCGCTCGTGCCGCTCATCAGCTGCAGGTAGTCGATGATGATCATCCCGATATTATGTTTGTTTTTCAAACGACGGCACTTCGCTCTCAGTTCGAATATATTCAGCGCAGCTGTATCGTCAATAAACAGCGGTGCCTCAGACAGTCGCTGAATACCTTTTGCGTACAGCTGCTTCATCTCATGCTCTTCCAGTTTACCGCGGGCAATTTTCTCGAGCCATATTTCGCTTTCGGCCGCGAGTATACGCTGAACGAGCTGACCTGCAGACATCTCAAGGCTGAAGAAAGCAACCGGGGTAGGCTTTGTTGGGCTGAGGGCGGCATTTCTTGCGAGGTTTAGCGCAAAAGCAGTTTTACCCACAGCGGGACGTGCAGCAAGAATGATAAGATCCGTATTCTGCCATCCATAAGTGAGGCGGTCCAGTGAAGGAAATCCACTCGGCACCCCGGTAATATCTTCATTTTTATGCCTGAGATCCTCAATTCTGGCGACGGTTTTGACGAGGATATCGTCTATCCGGTCAAAATTCTTCCTGAGGTGATTATTGGTAATTTCAAACAGTTTGCTCTCGGCATCGTCCAGCAGGTCGAATACATCTGTCGAATCTTCATAAGAATCGCTGATGATTTCGCCGCTGATCCGGATCAATTCCCGCTGAATGAATTTCTGCAGGATGATCCTTGCGTGCGCTTCAATGTTTGCAGCAGATACTACTGCATTGGTCAGGCGGGTAACAAAATACGGGCCGCCCACCATTTCCAGCTCTTCCCTGGTCTTGAGCTCTTCAACTACGGTGAGGATGTCTATCGGCTGGCTTTTCTGCTGCAGTCCCTGCATCACGCGAAATATCCGCTGGTGTGCATCTACGTAAAAACATTCGGGCTTCAATATCTCCGCAACGGTATCAAAAGCGCTTTTCTCAAGCATGATGGCTCCCAATACTGCTTCCTCAAGGTCTTTGGCCTGGGGCGGAACTTTTCCATACACCATTGTGCTCAGGTCTATGGAGGGTTTGCGCCGCGATTTGCTTCTATCTTTGTTAAGGTTAGTAAGATCCATTGGTTAGTATCGACTAAAAAGGTGATGGCAAGGGTTTGACTCCTAAAATTTTTCGCTGGTTTTTCAAAGTATGCCTGGACCTGGCTTTTTCCCGAAAGAGTATTAACGCAATGTTACCGGAACGTTTCCTAAAGGTTAACACCTATTCGGGGAGGGCGAATATAAATCCGTCCAATCGCTGTTACCTAACTTCCCCTTTCAATATTTATTGCCACGCAATCCACAGGCTTATCCACTGGAAGTTAAGGTTTATCAACACCGATTCCCGGTCTTTGCACATTTCAAAAATATTCAGCACTTGTTTGCGAAGGTAATCCACATGCTTCGTGCATAAGAAAATAGTCTCAAAAATTTGGTGGTAATGTTGAAATCACAAGATGCCCGGCCATCAACCCTTACAGGCTTGGCACAATATTTCAAGGCGACAAAACACCCGATGGGAGCGTATTTTCACCATGGCACTGGGGCGTTAATTCCACAAAACCGGACAGGATACGGTTATCAGACCGTTCCAGATAAAAAGAAACTCCGCATCTGTTGTCAGCACTGTATTCCTCTAATAATTTGATAACGCCAATCAATTATATTTGCCGCAATTGAAATGAAACATCTGTATGACGATTTCCTACAACTGGCTCAGTGAATATCTTCCCGTTACCGTTGAGCCGGAAAGGCTCAGTAAAATTCTTACTTCACTCGGACTGGAAGTAGAAAGCATGGAGCCCTACGAAGAGTTCAAAGGCGGTCTGGAAGGTCTTTTGATAGGAGAAGTTCTGACTGCAGAACAGCATCCAAACGCTGATAAGCTTAAGATAACCACGGTAAATATTGGCTCGGGCGAACCGCTCAGCATCGTTTGCGGTGCCAGCAATGTGGCTGCAGGTCAGAAAGTGATTGTCGCGCCGGTCGGATCCACCATATACCCCGCCTCAGGCGAACCGCTCACCATGCGCGTAGCGAAAATACGTGGAGTGGAAAGTCACGGTATGATCTGCGCGGATGACGAAATTGGAACCGGCACCAGCCATGATGGAATATTGGTCCTGCCCTCTTCTTCTAACCCTGGCATGCCGGCGAGCTCATACTTTCAGCCATACAATGACTGGATCTACGAAATCGGACTTACCCCCAACCGTATGGATGCCATGAGCCACCTCGGCGTTGCAAAAGATGTCTGCGCCTATCTGACCCACCATGATAAAAAAGCGGTTAAACCAAAACTTCCTTTTGGTAAAGAATTCACCGCAGGAGTCAAACCGGGCATCGACGTAAAAATCGAAAACAACTCCGCCTGCCAGCGTTACAGCGGCCTGTCGCTCAGCGGGGTGAAGGTGGGAGAAAGTCCGAAATGGCTTATAAAAAAACTGAAGTCCATCGGACAGAGACCTATCAATAACATCGTAGACATCACAAACTTTATTCTCCACGAAACCGGACAACCCCTGCATGCTTTCGATGCCGCTGCCATCACAGGGAAAAAAATAATCGTAAAAAATCTGCCGGAAGGAACTCCTTTTATCACCCTTGACGGAAAAGAAAGAAAACTCAGCGCCGAGGATCTGATGATATGCAACGAAGAAAAAGGCATGTGCATCGCCGGTATATTCGGCGGAGCCGAAAGTGGAGTAAAACAAACGACAACAGATATATTTCTGGAAAGCGCGTGGTTTAATCCGGTTGACATCCGCAAAACTTCGTTCAGACACGGGCTCCGCACCGATGCTGCCACAAGGTTTGAAAAAAATGTAGACATCAGCAACACAGTGAACGTGTTGAAGCGGGCTGCGCAAATGATCATCGACATCGCGGGGGGACAGGTTTCTTCAGCAATCACAGATGTATATCCCGACCCCGCAGAAAAAAAGCAAATTCACCTTAAATATCAATACCTGAAAAAACTGAGCGGCAAAAACTACCAACACGACACGGTCAACAATATCCTTACTTCACTTGGATTTGAAATAGTGCAGGAAGGGCCTGAGGATCTTTTGGTAGCGGCGCCATACAGCAAACCTGATATCAGCCTGCCCGCCGATATTGTGGAAGAAATCATGCGGGTGGATGGTTATGACAATATCGAAATTCCACAGAGCATCATGATATCACCTTCTGTAGATACAGAAGGATACAAACAGGTGTATGCGGAAAAAACTGCGAACTACCTGGTAGGCCTTGGCTTCTACGAGATTTTTACAAACTCTATTACCAACAAAGCTTTTTACAACGACGCTGAACTTTCTCATGCAGTAAAAATGCTCAACAGCCTGAGCGCCGAACTGAATATCATGAGACCTTCGATGCTTGAAACCGGACTTCAGTCCGTCAGTCACAATATCAACAGAAAAAACAGCAATCTGCTATTTTTCGAATTTGGCAAAACTTATTCCGTTTCTGCAAACGGTCAGTATGGCGAGCTCCCGCATCTGTCCCTTTATATGACCGGACAAACCAGCGGAGACTCCTGGAAAGCAAAAGGAAATCTGGCCAACCTTTTTTATGTAAAAGGACTGGTGAAAAAAATCACCGAGCTGTTGGGAATTGCTCTGCCGGTGATGCAGAACGCGGAGCATGACAAGCTCGACAACAGCCTGCAGGCAATGATTGGTGATGAGCAATTGCTGATACTCGGTTCTGTCAGACAACAAACCCTGGCAGCGTTTGATATCAGGCAGGAAGTATGGTTTCTCGATTTCAACTGGAAACTCCTTCTTGAGCTGGCAAGAAAAGCAAAACTTTCTGTGAAAGAACTTGCCAGGCAAATGCCGGTGCATCGCGACCTTGCCCTCGTGCTCGAGAAATCGACTGCCTTCGATCAGGTAGAAAAAACGATCCATGAGCTCAAATTGGAGAAACTTCGCAGCATGGAACTTTTCGATGTTTTTGAAAGTGACAAACTCGGCGCAGGGAAAAAGTCGCTTGCAGTAAGCTTCACTTTTCTGGACGAAGAAAAGACCCTGACAGATAAGGAGATTGACAGCATGATGAATAAAATCATGACCTCGGTTCAAAAAGAATTATCAGCGGAGATAAGAAAGGCATAGTATTCGCTGAAGAATACCCGTAATTTTCAACTGAGAAAATGAGCGATGTACAAGAACATATAAAACGAATCAACGAAAAACTTCAGATCCTGCTGAAGCAGTATCAGCTGCAACTAAAAGAAAATGAGAAATTGAAAAAGCAGCTGAACGATGTGAGAGAAATGGATTCGGAAAAGACGCGGCAACTGGAAGAATTGGAACAGAAAGTGTCCATTCTAAAAACAGCCACCAATAACCTGAACGAAGAAGATAAAAAGGAACTGGAGAGAAGAATCAATCAGTACGTGAAAGAGATCGACAGATGCATTGCAATGCTTGCGGAATAATCAGACACGTTTCACCAGCCTCATCTGCATTGCATCTTCCCCCTGTGATAATTCAAGTGTATAGACGCCGTAAGGAAGATCGTTCAACCCTCTCCACATAAATTCTTCCTGTCCGGCCCTATATTCTGATTCAAATGTGCTGCACACACTTCCTTTTTCATCTTTGAGCACGCCTTTGAGATTGGACGAGGTGGTGGAAACACACTCTAATTTCAGCGTGTCGATAAACACCGGTGATTTTACTTTGATAGACATTGAACGGGGTTTTGAGTTTAGCAGACTTACAAGTGATACACAGTGGATAATGTGTGGATAAATTTAATAGAAGTTTTTCAAATCAACAAGTTATGGATGAATTAATTCCTGTAAATGTTCTGATAGGTGACCGGACTTACCGGGTAAAGGTTTTGCCGAAGGATGAGGAAGTGGTAAGAAAGACCATCAAATTTATCAATGACAAGATCATCGAATTCAAGACCCAGTTTGCTGGTAAAGACATGCAGGATTACCTCGGCATGGTAGTGCTCTGGTATGCTACCCAGCAGCAGGAAGACACAGCCAATTTGCCGGCAGCCGGTGAGCTGCAGTCTTCGCTGGAAAGGCTGGAAGGACTTATCGACAAGGCGTTATAAAAAAATGCCCGCAACTGCGGGCACTAATATAAAAAGTGTAGAGCGGTTATTTTTTGTTCACCACGGTCGTAATAGTGGTTTTCATAGTAAGCGGGGCAGACTGGCCCATCAGTCCAAGGCTTCCTTTCATATCCATTACGGTGGTGTTCTTTGTCAACAGACCGCTGGCAGTATCGTAAGAAGAATCACCGGTAAAATCACCGTTGAGATCCATCTGAATTTCCATTCCCTGCTGTTGAACCACCCCAGATTTTGCAAGTTTGCCTGTCAGGCCTACTACCATTTCGTTGCCACTGATGCTTTTTATGACATAGTTCGTATAAGTCTTTACAGTTTCTGAGGTACCGGCAGAATCTGACCAGGTATCCCCTACTTTAAATTTTTTACCATTCCCTGGCATAATGAGGGGAAATTGCTGGCCTTTTGCCATCGCTGCACCTACATTCACCATGTCCCCGAACCCTCCTGCCTGGCCCTCGCGTTCCGCCATTTTCACATCTGTAAGTACTCCCTGGTTATCGACCTGGAATTCGTCAGTTTTGCCAATGGCACCCTTCATTGCCTGTCCCATCTGACCGTCGAGGTCCTCCTTTTTGTCAGAGTCAAAACTGATATCCTGTCCCATGGCGTTGGCCTTCATAATGATTCTACGCGTAGTAGATGCCACTACAAACCCTTTAACACTGGCTTCTTTCACTTCAATGTCGTTTGTATTGGTTGTTTCCGTGGTGTTGTCAACATTCTGACCCATCATTTCGATGTTCATATTCATTTTCATGTTGACCACGGTTTCGACTTTCTGGCCTTTCTGTAATTTCTGAGCCTGGGCTCCCATCACTAAACTGGTAATGGCGAGGGAGAGGGCAATTTTTCTGAACATAGTTTTTATTTGAAAATAGTAGTAAATGAATATATAAGATTGAACCGGCCGCTAATCAGTTGTATCAGTTCGGAAAAATCTCTGCCAATTTTTTCTCCAGGTCTTCCCCACGGAGATTCTTGCCAACGATTTTGCCCGAGGGGTCAATCAGGTAATTCTGAGGAATGGCCTGTATGCCATAAAGTTTGGCAACTGCATTGTTCCAGAATTGCAGGTCAGAAACCTGTGTCCAGGTCAGGTTGTCATCATGAATGGCTTTGATCCATTTGTCCTTTGCGTCCGGACGGTCGAGGGAAACACCCAGGATATGGAATCCCCTGTCCTTGTATTTTGTAAAGGCTTTCACGACGTTCGGATTTTCCGCACGGCAGGGACCGCACCAGCTTGCCCAAAAGTCCACCAGCAGGTATTTGCCGCGAAGGGACGAAAGAGCAACGGGTTTTCCGAGGGTGTCGTTCTGGGTAAAGTCGATCGCCATCTGGCCGACGCTTGTCTTCTTTGCTATGGCCAGGCGTTGTCCGAACTCTTTTCCGCTGAATGAATTTTTCACTGCGGGAGACAGTGCATTGAAAATTGGCTCCACTTTGTTTGCATCAATATCATAGCCTGCGAGGTTTTTGAGCGAGTAAAGCGCCAGTGCGCCCGATGGATTGTTTTTGAGATAGCTGGCATAGACCTGTTCGTTTGCGTCCGCGTTGATCTGATCAAGTTCCTTTTCAATAGACTGCATGCCTGCTTCGTCCTTAGCAAGACGGGCTTCTCTGTATTTGGTATAAAGAACATCCAGTTTATCGTTAAAAGGCTTTTTGGCTGCTTCCAGTTTGCGATATGCAATATCCGCTTCAGAACCGGATACTTTGACAGCGGCAAATGAATCCGCTGAAGTCACGGAAATTATGCCGGGCTGTAAAAAAACCGGTGCATAATCTCTTTTCTGGCTGAAGGTTTTTGTTGTTCCGTTGACCGGCTTGTATTTCACGCGGAGCGACGCCATGGCGGGTTCTGAAAGCTTTCCTGAAAAAGCATAGAGTCCGTTTTTCGCCTGTACGCTGTCCGTTACGCGCGTACCATCGGCACTGTAGCTGAGATAAACCCAATCCGCTGCATCAGGTATTTTAGAAAGGTCTCCTTTCAATTCAAATTTTCCTGTTTGGGAGAATGCCGGTGAGGCAGCAATGAGCAGAATAAAAAGATAGCTGAGTTTCATGTGTTGTGATTTTTGAGAGAATCGCAAATTACACCAAGACGCTTATCTAACAGAACCATTTAACAAAAGTTCAAAAATCGCAATATGCCGTATGTTTTGTATTTTCGCTAATTACCGTCTCACAAATAGCATATTATGCAAGTGGACATGAACAATAACCGGATTGTAAACCGTATTAAAAATTCAAATAATGGATTCGACCATAATAATGGCGATTATCGGTGTCGTCTGCTTAATAGCGGGCTTCATAGCGGGTAAGCTTATCTATGACAAAAATACCAAAAACAGGGTAGCACAGGCAGAATCGGAAGCACAGAAGATCCTCAAAGACGCCCAGTCAAGCGCAGAAACACTCAAACAACAGAAACAATTAGAAGCAAAAGAAAAATTTTTACAGCTCAGGGCGGAACATGACAGGGAGATACTGGAGCGGAACAGAAAAATCGGGGACGGAGAGAACAGGATTAAACAGCGGGAACTGACATTGGGCCAAAAGGAAGGGGCGCTGGATAAGCAGATCAAAGAAAATGAAGCGATTAAGGAAAACCTGAACCGCCAGATAGAAGTAATCAATATCAAGCGAACCGAGCTCGAAAAGCATCAGGAAGAGCATATCAGGAGACTTGAAAAGGTGGCACAACTCTCTGCAGATGAGGCCCGGACACAACTCATCGAAAGCCTTCGCAGCGAAGCGCAGACCAGGGCATTGGGTCTTCAGCAGGAAATCATCGACGATGCCAGGCAGAAAGCAAACAAAGAAGCCCGCAAAATCATCATACAATCTATTCAACGTACTGCTGCCGAGCAGGCGATTGAGAATTCCATCACCGTTTTCAATCTCGAAAGCGATGAAATCAAGGGTCAGATCATTGGCCGCGAAGGAAGGAATATCAGGGCAATTGAGGCGGCTACCGGTGTGGACCTGATAGTGGACGATACCCCTGAGGCAATCATCCTTTCTTCTTTTGACCCGCTCCGCCGCGAAATTGCGCGTCTGAGTCTCCAGCGACTGGTAACCGATGGCCGTATACACCCTGCAAGAATTGAGGAAATCGTAGAGAAAACGAAGAAGCAGATAGAAGAGCAGGTGATGGAAATCGGCGAAAGGACCGTGATTGAACTTGGCATCCATGGATTGCATAAGGAACTGGTCAGGATCATCGGCAAAATGAGGTTCAGGTCTTCTTACGGACAAAATCTCCTGATGCACAGCCGTGAGGTGGCCAATCTTTGCGCTACCATGGCCGCTGAACTGGGCATGAATCCGAAACTCGCAAAAAGAGCCGGTCTATTGCATGATATTGGCAAGGTACCCGATGAAGAGAGCGAACTGAGCCACGCATTGCTTGGTGCCAAGCTTGCTGAAAAATATGGTGAAAATCCGGCTGTAATCAATGCAATCGGTGCCCACCACGATGAAATGGAAATGCAGTATGTAATTTCTCCCATCATTCAGGCCTGTGACGCCATCAGTGGTGCCCGTCCCGGAGCAAGAAGGGAGATCATGCAGCAATACCTCACCCGTATCAAAGAGCTTGAAAATCTGGCCCTTACCTACCCCGGTGTGGAGAAAGCCTATGCTATCCAGGCTGGTCGTGAACTCCGCGTGATTGTGGAGGCCGACAAGGTTACGGATATCGACAGCGATCGTCTTTCATTCGAAATCGCCCAGAAAATACAAACTGAAATGACCTATCCCGGTCAGATCAAGGTGACCGTTATCCGCGAAAAACGCGCAGTAAACATCGCCAGATAAAAAAAGGCCCAGAGGTACCGGAAATCTAAATATTTCTATTACCTTTGCCGTCCTATAAAAATAAAAGTTATGAACGCCGTAGCATTCGTACATGAGCAAATGACCCAGGGTAAAGAATTCCCAAAGTTCAAGGCAGGTGATAATGTCACCGTCAATTATAAAATTGTTGAAGGTGGCAAGGAACGTATCCAGGGTTTTCGCGGCGACGTCATCAAACGCCAGGGAAACGGCTTCACACAGTCCTTCACTGTTCGTAAAATCTCTGACAATGTCGGTGTGGAAAGGACTTTCCCTTTCTTTTCACCAAATATAGATTCAATTGTATTAAATAAAGTGGGTAAAGTACGCCGCGCGAAGCTGTATTTTCAACGTGAAAGAAGCGGTAAAAGCGCAAGGATCAAGGAGAAGAAAATGGCCGTGGCTCAGAACGTTGCCCGTTAATTTTATCAGTAACCTATTTCGAGCGGATACCACCAGGTATCCGTTTTTTTTTGCTCCAATACATCTGCCCGGCAAATAAAAACGTAATTTAGAGCGACATTGCACGTTAACATAAAAGAAACGGATATTTTGCTTTGTCTTATTATCTTTGACCTATAATTTTCAATTATGCTGCAACTAATTTTTAAACCCGTATTGTTAGGAATGATTGGCACACAGGAAATAATTATCATTGCTATAATTATCCTCCTATTGTTTGGCGGTAAGAAAATTCCTGAACTGATGCGCGGACTTGGCAAAGGCGTTCGTGAATTCCAGGATGCGAAGACAAACGTAAAGAGAGAAATCGAAGACGGTATAAAAGAAGATGGCATCAAAGAAAAGCCCACTGTCTAGCTTTCAATCAATACAACAATACCACAACGCATTACTCAACGGATCTACATCTTGTGTCGAATCCGTTGAGTTTTTTTTGCGTCAGATAGAAGAAAAAAAACAGCTCAACGCCTTTGTACAGCTGTTTGCAGCCGAAGCACTCGAAAAAGCAAAGGCACTCGACAACGCACGTTCGAAAAATGGTGCGCTGAAAAAACTACATGGCGTTGTCGTCGGAATCAAAGACGTACTCTGCTACAAAGATCACAAGGTATCAGCAGCCTCCCATATACTCGACGGCTTTACCGCAACTTATAATGCAACAGCTATTCAGAGATTGCTCGACGAAGACGCTATTATTATAGGTGTGTGTAACTGCGACGAATTTGCCATGGGATCCAGCAACGAGAACTCCAGGTATGGACCCACTCTCAACGCAGCCGATAACACACGCGTGCCGGGTGGATCATCAGGGGGCTCAGCAGTAGCAGTACAGGCTGGACTTTGTATGATCAGCCTGGGAAGCGATACGGGTGGTTCGGTCCGCCAGCCTGCCGATTTCTGTGGCATAGTCGGTCTCAAACCCGGCTACGGCAAAATTTCACGCTATGGACTGATTGCCTATGGCTCCTCATTTGACCAAATCGGCATTTTCGCCAACAATATTCCTGACCTTGCCATCGCGCTCGAAGTGATGGCCGGAGCAGATGAATACGATTCCACCGTTTCCTTTACCCCGATTCCGTCCTATGCCACGGAACTCAAAAAGCCTCTGGCGCCGCTGCGAATCGGATATTTTGGAGAAACACTCAACCACCCCGGATTGGATCAGGAAATGAGTAAAACCATTTCTACTTTTATCTCTGGACTGTCGAAATACGGCCATGAAGTAAAACCGGTCGACTTTGGCCTGCTCGAGTATATCGTACCGGCCTATTATGTACT
>JACMLD010000371.1 GCA_014379785.1 Chitinophagaceae bacterium | reverse complement strand
TAAAAAAATTAAACCTTATTATGAAAAAGTATTTCCTCGCCCTCGCAGCAGTGGCGGCGCTCGCATTCGCAGCATGCGAAAAAGTGAAAAACAACTCAATTGATTGCAGTTTACCCTCCACTACCGTTCCCGCAGCCGGTGAATTAGTCTTGGTGTGTCAGAAGTCCCTTAACTAGTTTTTTCCATTGTGGTTTGTTGAGTCCTACCATTGCACCGACGGCCACCACCAGGTTACGCAGTTTTGAACTGAAATTTTCGGTGTCTGTATTGGGTATCTCATTTCTACCGGATACGGACGCTATCACCTTGCGTCCGTTGCGGATGATGCTGAAAGTACTGGTGGCATCTTTTGAAAAGAAATGTGCTGTACTATTGTGATGTGGAAATGGTGGCGAGGCAGGTCTTACGCGAAGGGCGATGTATTCCCTGTGTTCCTTTTTGCCTTCCTCGATTTTCTCTACTTCAACCCACTCGTCTCCTTCACCCTCACTGGTGCCGGGGACGAGTGGAATTGTTATGCGGAAATAATTACCCTCCTCAGCAGGACCTTTGCATTCTTCACCCCTCTTGTTAACCAGGGAGAACAAGGCACCCGAGCCGGCGTATACATGCCAGTTGTTTACATCCAGCAATCTTTGCCGGGCGCGGGAAAGAAGTTCAGCGGCCTTTGTTTCGGAATCCGAATTGACTAGAAATCTTGTATCCGAACTTGCACCTTTCTTTTGTCTCGGTAATATATTATCAGTTTGACCCATTCCCTTCCTTTCGGGGAAACTCATAAAATCCGATGCCAGCGAATGACGTCAGCCCTTTCGCGCCGCTTCCAACTTTGCAATATCCAGTTTTTTCATCTGAAGCATCGCATTCATGACCCGTCCTGATGCTGCAGAATCTCCTGACATCATATCATCCATGGCGATTGGAACCACCTGCCATGAAAGTCCGAATTTGTCTTTCAGCCATCCACATTGTTGTGCCGCGGGGTCGCCACCCTCATTGAGTTTGTCCCAGAAATAATCGATTTCTTTCTGATCAGCACAATTCACCACGAAGGACACAGATTCGTTGAACTTGAAGACCGGGCCGCCATTCAAACCAAGAAACTGCTGGCCGTCGAGAAAGAACTCTATTACCATGACGGTGCCTGCTGGACGGTGATGTATTTCGAATCCTTCGGTGCCGTAGCGGGTGATCTTGCCGATTTTAGAATTCGGGAATATCGAAATATAGAAATTTGCTGCTTCTTCCGCATTGCTATCGAACCAGAGGTTCGGACTGATTTTTTGAAATGTTGCCATGATGTTTTTTTTATTTATTCAAAGCTATCTCTATCGTAATCATAAGAAGCTGTGCAAAAACGTCAATTGCCGGGCATTTTGCGACAATCCTCTTACTGTCTGATATCTGCCATTTACTGTTTGTCTTCGTTAGATGACGCGGCAGGAGATAGCTTTGTCTTTTCGTAAAAAAATTATACCATGTTACGCATTGTTTTCCTATCAATCCTGCTTTCTACCATGTTCGCCGACAATCTTTCTGCGCAGGCTGGCAAGCCAGTTAAAAATTTTCTGAATGTGCAGGGTCCGCTTGTTTTCAATAAACTTCCTTACCAATTGAAATGGTCTTCGCATCCGTCTGCGAATTATTACAAACAGGAATATATCAACAGCAATGAGGATCTGAACAAGTTTACGTCGATGATAATGCTGGAATGTCTGACGGGAGCCGCGACAGCGAAAGAACTGATTGCGAATAAAATTGCAGAATTAAAAAACATGAAAGCAGGTAATCCCTATGTGAATTACGAGTCTATGTATAATGCAGAAAAAGAAGAGTATATACTGGACTTTCTCGTAACCGCCAACAACCCCGACGGAAGCATCGCGATTGCGGAGAGAAATATATACAGGTACAAAGCATTGCCCGCTGCATCCGGACAGAAAGGCGTTTTACTTTTTGCCCTCAGCACAAGAAGTTATGGCAAGGATGTGGCGAAATTCCTTCAAAATCTGAAGTCCAGCAAAGCTGACTTATCAGATAAAGTAAGACTTTTCAATATTCCGGCGGTGAAAATTTAAATGATTATCAGCCTTTTGGGTTTTCATCTTCGTCCTCTTCTTCCGAATTGAGGACTTCGAACTGGTATTCCATGGTATTGTCGAACATCTCGTAGTCGAATTCTGCACCCGACTGTCCTGCAGCGAAAACAAATGCAAAATTCATATCGTAGAGATCGTTGTCGGTCAGCCATTCTTCTTCCATCGCCAGCAAAATCCACTTATACATTTCTTCCTCATCGTCGTCCGGTGCAATGGTATCGAGAAGCTCTTCTTTCTTCACCGCAAATCGGTTATGACCTGACCCCGTCCATTCCAGTTTTCCGTTGTTGACTTCCCAGTTTCCGAATTTCATATTTGTAGTTTTAATTTATGTTCACCAATTGCATGCCACGCGGCGGAGTATCGTGTCTGAAAAAAAGATTAATTTCATTCTACACATAAAACAAGGCTATGTTAAAACCTGGAACTGCAGCACCTGAATTTTCATTGTACGCTACACCTGACCAACAAATCAGCCTTTCTGAATTTAAAGGAAAAAAAGTTATTCTGGCTTTTTATCCTGCAGACTGGAGTCCGGTATGCGGTGACCAGATGGCGCTTTACAACGAAATGCTTAAATACTTCAGTAAACACAATGCGAACCTGATTGGAATTTCCGTAGATGGCAAATGGTGTCATCTGGCTTTCAGTCTCGAAAGAAAATTACACTTCCCACTGCTGGCTGACTTTGAACCAAAGGGTGCGGTTGCCAGGTTGTATGAGGTGTATGACGAAAAGGTGGGCGAATGCAAACGCGCTCTTTATGTGCTGGATGAAGAGGGTATCATCCGGTGGAATTATCTTTCGCCGGTTGGTTTGAACCCCGGAGCAGACGGTATCCTGGAGGCACTTGAACAAATGGACGATGTAAAAACCAATCAAACAGTATAAGATGCCTTTGAAACCACCGGTAAATGAAGTTGACCATTGCCAGGGAGACAAAGCCGCAAAGATTGTGATTGTAGAATACGGCGATTATCAGTGTCCGCATTGCGGGCGCGCTTATCCGCTGGTTAAGAAATTACAGGCCGAACTTGGGGAGGATCTTTGTTTTGTTTTCAGGAATTTCCCTCTGGCTAAAATTCATCCTGATGCCATGATGGCCGCGATAGCCACTGAAGCTGCTGCTTTACAGGGGAAATACTGGGAAATGCACGATATACTTTTTGAAAACCAGGAAAACCTCGACAATGATGCACTGGCGCGTTACGCGCAACGATTGGAAATGGATGTTGAAAAATTCAGCAGTGACATTGCTGACCAGCAATTTATCTCAAAGGTCGAGTCGGATTTCGAAAGCGGAATACGGAGTGGAGTGAACGCAACCCCCACATTTTTTATCAATGGTGAGAAGTACAATAACGGCTGGGAAGGAAACAGAATACTGGACTTTATCAGAGCAAATGATCTGATTTAGGGGATAAGAGGTCGTTGTGGACGGGGAGCAGGATACTTACTGTCGTACCTTTTTCCAATGCGCTGTCAATTGAAATAAATCCGCCGTGGTTTTCCACGATCTTTTTACAAAGCGCGAGGCCGATACCTCTGCCACCAGTGTTGCTCTGCAGTCTTACGAACAGGTCAAAAACACGTGGCGCGTATTGTGGATCAAATCCGTTTCCATTGTCCGCCACATCAATTTTAATATAGGATTCATAGTTATAGTGGCCTGGAATCTGGCGGAAGCTGTTGCGCTGAATTTCAGTAGTAGTCACCACAACATCTGCCCTCCTGCCGTCTTTTGCAAACCGGACGGAGTTACATAGCAGCTCATAAAAAAGCATTTTCATCTGCTCCGGATTGGCATAAAGCCCGCTCAGCGTGTCGGCCGATATGCTGATTGAATCCTTACTGGTGCCAGCTTCTACGTCGAGTGCCACAACGCGGATCAATTTATTTAGATCAACATTCACTTTTTTATCTCCTGCTTCTTCCAGCCAAAAAAATTGCTGAAGCCCGGATACTACCGTACGCATCTGGATGGAAGCATTAGCCAGCCTTTTCCTGGCGTTGTCCTTGTCAAATGCAGCAAATTTTTCTTCGGTCAGCATCTCGGAAAACATCGAAATTTTTCTGAGCGGCTCCTGCATTTCATGAGTGACCACCCTGTTGAGCTGGATCAGTTCCTGGTTGTGTTTTTTTACCAGAGCGAGTTGTGCGTCCAGCTGAGCGGCTTGTTCCTGCAGTTCGAATCTTATCCTGAGCAAATCGGAGTTTTCTTTCAATGCACGTTCCGCTTTGTTTCTCGCAGCCACCAGTTCATCCTCGAATTTCTTGCGGTTGGGTACCGTAATAAACGCACATTGATAGACGGGTTTTCCATCTTCTTCATTTTTCACGGCATTCAGGAGAACTGCCAGTGCGGTCTTATCCCTGCCGAGAATGGTCAGAAAAATCTCTTCTGCACGGCCGCGCATCTTTAGAAGCGGAAAGAGATGAGTCTGATAGAAAATCCTGCTGGGCAGGGTTAGAATAAATTCGATGTTTTTTCCGGTTAATTCATCTCTTTTATAGTCGGTGAGCCTGCAGAGCATATCATTCACACTGAGTAGAATACTTTCGTCATTAAAAGAGAAATATCCGCATGGTGCGCCGTTCAGATAGTCATGCATCATTTTTTTGTTGCGAGATATTCTTTGATTAAAGAAATGGTTTCTTCCGGCTCGCTCAGATGCGGACAGTGGCCGGTTGCCTTCATGACTTTGAGAACACTGTGTGGAATTTCGCGGTGAAGAAAATCGCCCACCGGAAGCGGGGCGATGATGTCTTCAGAGCACTGTAGCAGCAAGGTATTCGTTTTGAGTTTTCTGAGATCTTTTCTGTTATCAGAGAAAAAGGTGGCTTTGGCAAATTGGTTTGCGATGACCGGGTCGGTTGTGCAGAAGCTTTCGTTGAGTTCTGCTGCCAGTTCAGGACGGTCAGCCCGCCCCATTACCGCGGGTGCGAGAAAGTTTGCCCAGCCGATGTAGTTTCTTTCCATTGTTTCTATCAGTCCTTCAATGTCACTTCTTTCAAATCCACCAATGTAGTCGTCCCCGTTTATATAACATGGCGAAGGTCCCACCATCACAAGGTCGCTGAAAATCTCCGGCCGTTCGACTGCTGCCAGCAAACCTATCATACCACTTACTGAATGGCCAACAAAAATCACATTCCGCAGAGAGAGTGATTCGCAGATCTCAAGTACATCCTGTGCGTATCCCTGGAGCGTTTCGTATCGCTGTGGTTCGTAGCTGTTTTTGTCTGACTTTCCGGCACCGACATAGTCAAACAATATTATCTGATAATCATTTTCGAATGCAGGCGTGAGATATCTCCACATATTCTGGTCGCAGCCAAATCCATGCGCGAAAAGCATTGGTTGCCCCTTGCCGGAAACACGAACATTGTTTCGGGCGATAACATCTTTTGTAATCATTTAAGGGAAAGTTTTTATTGACAAACCTGCAGAAATCCCTTTACTTCCTGTTCCAGGTAATTAAAATTTAAGGGTTTCACTACTAAATCGATTCCCTGAAGATAGAAAAATTATTAGCTCCAAAGATCGCAATATCCTCACAAAATGTCGCGAACAGCCCTGTCTGTAAAACAGGGGATTTGTAAATTGGAGTATGAAAGACAGCAAAAAATTCGGGACGGTCGACGATTATTTTTCTGCGCTGGATGGCAAAACCAGGAAAAAGATGGATCAGATACGCAAAATCATCCGGAAGGTTTCACCGGAGGCAGTCGAATTAATTGGTTATGGTATGCCGGCATTCAAGCTTGACAGCAGAAACCTTATTTATTATGCAGCTGCAAAGGTGCATATCGGCTTGTATCCCGGGCCCGATGCAATCATCGCTTTTGAAGATCAATTGGCTGACTATCG
>JACMLD010000042.1 GCA_014379785.1 Chitinophagaceae bacterium | reverse complement strand
CCGTAGTCGATTTCCTTTACGGGTCTTTTGTAAGCCGGAAGAATATTTGCATCTGCACCCGTGAGACCAATTGCATTGCAGGACCGGGCCTGCAGCGCGGCCACAATTTTCTTGTTGACCAGTCCGCCATATACCATGGTAACGAGATCGATGGTCTCTGCGTCGGTGATTCTGCGGCCGTTGATGTATTTCGACTCTATGCCCAGGCGTTCTCCGGTGCGGGTGGCGATTTTACCGCCACCGTGCACAAGAATGCGCAGGCCGTCAATTGCAGCGAAATCATTGAGGAATGCATCCAGTGCCGATGCATCGTCAAGGACATTGCCTCCAATCTTTATGACATAGAGTTTCTTCATTATTTTTTATTTCTGAGCACTTCGGAAAGTACTGCCTGCGCTGCCCAAACCCTGTTCGCGGCCTGTTGTGTGACGATACTGTTTGCTCCGTCCAGAATTTCATCGCTGAGTTCCACATTGCGCCGCACTGGCAGACAATGCATCACCTTTGCATTATTGGTCAGCTGCAGTTTTTCGTTTGTCATCATCCATCCCGGGTCATTACAATAAATGCGTCCGTAGTCCGTAAAGGTGCTCCAGTTTTTTACGTAGACATAATCTGCGTCTTTCAGTGCTGCATCCTGATCCTGGGTGATGGTTGCTCCTTTTGTAAACTGTTCGTGCAGTTCATAGTCTTCGGGATGGGCAATGACAAAATCGGCTTCACCCCATGCGTTTACCCACTGTGAAAAACTGTTAGCCACACATTGAGGAAGCGGTTTTACGTGCGGTGCCCAGGTGAGAACGATTTTCGGTCTGCGAATTCCTTTGAGTGTTTCAGTAATTGTAATGATATCAGTGAGACTCTGCAAAGGGTGCAGGGTGGCGCTTTCCAGACTTACGACCGGAATGCCGGCGTATTTGATAAACTGCTTGATGTATAGCTCGCTGTAGTCATCGTCGCGGTTTTTCAGCGAAGGAAAAGTTCGGATACAGAGTATGTCGAAATATTTGCCGAGAATTGGCGCCGCATCTTTCACGTGTTCAACCGAGCTTCCACTCATGATAGCTTCTTCTTCAAATTCCAGCGCCCAACCATCCTGGCCCACATTGAATACGATTGCTTCCATGCCCAGATTTTGTGCGGCGATCTGAGTACTCAGACGTGTACGCATACTTGGGTTCAGAAAAAGCAGGCCGATTCTTTTGTTCAGACCCAGGGATTTGTCTTTTAATGGATCCGCTTTGTAGGCAAGTGCTTTTTTTACGATTCCATTGATGTCTGACACATCTGCAACTGAAATAAATTGATTCAATGCTGAAATTTGAATTTTGAAAAATATTATCCCGCAACGCTTACTTCTTCTAACACTGCTTCAAGAAATTCATCCACCTGTTTTTTCGACACCGCCAATGATGGCAGCAGGCGAATGACATTTGGCTTCGCCTCTCCGGTGAATATATTGTGTTTGTAAAGAAGCGTCTTTCTCAGCTCACCCATTTCAGGTTTTACGTCGAAGCCGATCATCAGTCCACGGCCTCTTACATTTTCGATACCGGGCAGACCCTTGAGCTTATTTCTGATGTACATGCCACGTTGTTTGGCCATGTCTATCAGGTTTTCTTTTTCTATCACTTCCAGCACACCGAGTGCTGCAGCGCATGCCAGCTGGTTGCCGCCAAAGGTGGTGCCGAGCATTCCGTGTTTGGGTTTGATATGCGGCGCGATCAGGATGCCTCCGACCGGAAATCCATTTCCCATGCCTTTCGCCATCGTATAAATATCAGCGTCTACTCCTGCGATATCGTGTGAGAAAAACTGTCCCGTACGTCCGTATCCGCACTGCACAGAGTCAGCGATGTAAACAGACTTGTACTGATCGCAGAGTGTTCTGATTTTTTTCAGAAAACTTTCGGTTGCGGCGACTATTCCACCGACGCCCTGGATCCCCTCGACAATTACGGCGGCAATTTCATTTCCTGATTTTTTAAAACAATCTTCCAGGCTTTGTTCGTCATTGAAAGGAAGAAAGATCACGTTGCCGGTTTCATTGACCGGCGCTACGATGGATGGGTTGTCTGTTACCGCCACAGCCAGTGAAGTGCGGCCGTGAAATCCTTTTGAAAACGAAACGATTTTTTTGCGGCCGGTATAAAACGAAGCGAGCTTGAGCGCATTTTCATTTGCTTCTGCTCCGCTGTTGATGAGGAAAAGCTGAAAATCATTTTTGCCACTCACCTTGCCGAGTTTCGCTGCCAGTTCTTCCTGGATTGGAATATGGACTGAGTTGGAATAAAAAGCAATTTTATTCAGTTGATCTTCTATTCGGCGTACCCAGTGTGGATGAGTATGGCCGATGCTGATTACTGCATGACCTCCATACATATCGAGATACTGGACACCGTT
>JACMLD010000370.1 GCA_014379785.1 Chitinophagaceae bacterium | reverse complement strand
AGCATGGGAATGATTCCGTTGCTGGTGCCGTTCGTGCCTTTGATATAGCTGCCGGTAGCGCGGATATTGTGCACATTCAAACCGATCCCACCTGCAGATTGCGAAATCAGCGCACAGTTTTTCAGGGTATCATAAATACCCGGGATACTATCGTCTTTCATGCTCAGCAAAAAGCAACTGCTCATCTGTGGCTTGGGCGTGCCGGCATTGAACAGCGTAGGTGTGGCATGGATAAACCATTTCTCACTCATGAGGTTATAGGTCTCAATGGCTGCATCGATATCCGCCTTGTGTATACCGAGCGACACGCGCATAAAAAGGTGTTGTGGCCTTTCCACGATTTTGCCGTGTACTTTCAACAGATAAGATTTCTCCAATGTTTTGAATCCGAAGAAATCAAAATGGTAATCTCTTTCATAGATGATCGCCGCATTGAGCCTGTCTTCATTTACTTTGATGATCTCATACACGTCGTCTGCGATCAGCGGAGCTTTATCACCTGTTTTTTTATCGATATAGTTATAGAGAAGTCCGGCTGTTTCTGAAAATGATTTCACCGTATTCTTGTGCAGGTTGCTCACGGCAATTCTCGCTGCGAGCACCGCGAAGTCGGGGTGCCTGGTAGTATAAGACGCTGCGGTCTCTGCTGCCAGGTTGTCGAGCTCGGTAGTAGTGACATTGTTGTAAATACCGTTGATTACTTTCTTCGCAATCTCAATGATATCGTCGGAACCCAGTCCCAGACCATAACTGAGCTTCATCACTCTTGCTGTGATTTTATCGAAATGGACGGCTTCTGCTTTGCCGTTTCTTTTTATTACCTGCATAAAAAATATATTGATTGGGTTAGTAGTTCGTCTCTTTAAAAGTCTTCGTCGATCGAAAATGTTTTGGATCCGGCATCGTTCATGACACCAGATTTCTGGTACTCTCCCACTCTTTTCTCAAAGAAATTGGTTTTTCCCTGCAGCGAAATCAGCTCCATAAAGTCGAAAGGATTACTGCTCTTGTATATCTTGTCATATCCCAGTTCGTTCAGCCATCTGTCTGCAACGAATTCGATGTATTGTTTCATCAGCCTTGCATTCATTCCGATCAGATCTACCGGTAATGCCTCAGTGATAAATTCCTTTTCGATCGTTACAGCGTCGCTGATGATGCCGTGTACCTGCTCTTGTGAGAGCCTGTTTTCAAGCATGCTGTAAAGCAGACAGGCGAATTCGCAGTGAAGCCCTTCGTCGCGACTGATCAATTCATTGCTGAATGTGAGTCCGGGCATCAGTCCTCTTTTTTTCATCCAGAAAATTGAACAAAAACTTCCGCTGAAAAATATACCCTCTACTGCTGCAAATGCCACCAGTCGCTCTGCAAAAGATCCGTTGTCTATCCATCTGAGTGCCCACTCGGCTTTTTTCTTTACCGCAGGCACGGTATCGATTGCATGAAAGAGCCTGGTCTTTTCGGCAGGATCCTTTATATAAGTGTCTATCAGCAGCGCGTAAGTCTCAGAGTGGATATTTTCCATCATGATCTGAAAGCCATAAAAACAGCGGGCTTCCGGCAGCTGCACTTCACTCATAAAGTTTACGGCAAGATTTTCGTTGACGATGCCGTCGCTGGCAGCAAAAAATGCCAGGATATGTGAGATGAAATGCCTTTCACCATCGTTCAGCGCGTTCCAGTCGCGCATGTCTGAACTGAGATCAATTTCTTCTGCTGTCCAGAAGCTTGCTTCGTGTTTTTTATAGATGTCCCAGAGGGCCGGGTATTTTATCGGGAGGATAACAAACCTGTCTTTGTTCTCGCGCAACAACAATTCATTTTCGTTCTGCATATAATGCGTTTAACTTTTTTTGGAATGGGGCTCGACAAGAGACGGGGACGCGGGCTGTCTGTTGACAGCTCGGTTGTGATCTATGCCGGACCTTATTCGGGAAGGTTCCAAACAATAATTGTTGTCGGCAGGTCTCCTGGCTCGTAACCATGCCATCAATCCTTCTCGCGCCAATAATGGGCACAATGGAATGCAGTTGATGACATGTTCCGTTACTTACAGTTGCCCGTCAGCCCGTGATTTGCACACGGTTCCCTATTAAGCAGACTGAAAAGATTCAGCGTGCACCGCAACGAATTATCTAAAGAACTGGGACGAAAATAGGTGGAAAAAACAGAGCGGAAGGAACGAGTTCTGCACAGCATGTGCAAAAAAAACAGCCATCCTTTTGGGAGGATGGCTGAAGGCGAAAATGGCCAGATATTTCTTAAAAAATCCCAAATTTCACGGTCAGATTCGCTGTTGGTGCGCTGAGTTTACTGTTGGTAATCCCATCCATATCGGCGCCTCTGATATAACGGTAACCAGCACCCACTCCCACTCTGCACCAGTCTGTCACACTCATTTCTACATTGACAGATGGCTGAACGACTGCATAACCTGTTGCATCGATGTCTTTTAGTTCGTCTCCACCATTTTCGGGGAGCGTTCCTTTTCCTTTTCCATTCTTTAAGATACCTCCGCCCACCAGCGCTGAAGCAGACACGTTAAACTTGCGATCGTTTATCAAGTAGTATTCAACCATCAGACCACCATATCCTGTTTTCAGGTTGTTTCTTTCATGTGTTTCGGCATTCAGACCCACACCTTTGTTTTTTGATGCCATCCACCATGCACCGGCTCCGACCATCAGTTTGTGATTGATCATCCATCCGCCATATGCTCCTGTGAATAGCGCATTTTGTCCGTTAAATTTGGTGAACTGTGTAGAGAGTGCTCCGTAAGCAGTGCTCTGAATTCCTCTTTTGTTTTCGTGCTGCAAAGATTTCTGTGCAAATAATGTTGAGCTCATCAGACAAATCATTGCAATTAATACCTGTTTCATTTGTTTTGTTTTTTATTGTTTAGTGATTGTTTACTGTATTACCTTTTAAAAAGGGGTGTTCGTTTGAGCAAATAATGGATGGTGTATTTGTATCCGTCAGTCGTAGAAATCAGAGAATGCCTGGTTTTGCTATAGATCATGGTACCGTCGCTGTTGTATATCGAAAGCGACACGATGTTCTCTGTATGTTGTCCGGATACCGAAGAACTGTGCTCGTGATACCTTCCCTTAATCGCAACTCCATTCCTTTTTCGTTCGGCTGTTTGTCGCTCTCTGCCGGTTATGTGTCCGTGGGTAAAAATGTTTCCTTTGTCCTGCGAGACCGAACCAATGATGATGTATTCTACCCTAAGTAATCTGGCAAGCTCTTCCATTGTGTACCGACGGATATTTGATTCATCTATACCGGCCTTTAACAGCGCTGCATTCACATTTACCGGTTCTACAAACCTGAGTTCAGCAGCTTCACGGTTCATGTATTCTATGGTGATTTCCTGCAGGAGATATGGCATGTGCTGCAGTTTTGCATCAGCCGCATCTGCTATATATATTATTGGTAACACGGCCACTCTTCCTCTTGCGTTGAAGCCTTCCGCCCTGCGGGAAATGCTATCCTGGGACTGACTGGCAGACCCCTGTGCCTGGACCCTTGTTACGCTTGCCATCATAGCCGCCATATATACTGCGAGTGTGATGAGTTTTTGTATACTTTGTTTCATTTTTTAGTTTTTCGTTTTTCGTACAGCAAATGTAGCCCGCCACCGGAGCGGGTTTGAGCGCATTTATACAAAGACCATGTTTTATTCTACCAATACCCGAATGGAGTGTCAGATGCAGATCCATTGAGTAATTGGGAGCAGTTTTTGGAGAAAATGGCGTTTCGTAGACACTGA
Source organism: Chitinophagaceae bacterium (assembly GCA_014379785.1). GTDB lineage: Bacteria > Bacteroidota > Bacteroidia > Chitinophagales > Chitinophagaceae > JACMLD01. The sequence continues at coordinate 1,028 of JACMLD010000370.1, read as the reverse complement.
ACCGGGTTTTGTATAATGACTTTAAAAGAAAGGGATGCTTTTGGCTAGTTTTGATTCATGGAGACAAATCCGCTGGTTCATTTTCTTACGGCAAAAAAGCTGAGCTGGCTCAGGCATCTCATATTTATATTGATTTCGCTGACACTTGCGTTCAAAGGAGATTTCAATGCTCCGGCCGGAATGAATCCGCAGATAAGGCGAGCGATATTGCTTCTCGACACAAGCACATTTGTAGCGATTACAGCAATATTGTATTTTATGATGCAGGTGCTTATACCGCGTTTGCTTTTTAAGTCGCGGCAACTTGCATTTTGTTTTGCGTTTCTCGGACTGATAATATTGGTGTATCTCGTAGTCTGGTTTGCAGACTACTACTTCTTTATGGGTCTGATGCAGGACAATGATCCGAGACGGGTCGGATTTTCTTTTGGTGATGCATTACAGGTTGGAATGGTTGCAGCGGTGGTGCTGGCAAGTGTGGCGGGACTGAAAGTTTTTCAAAAATGGATCCTCGACACCCAGCATATGGGTGAACTGCAGCAAAATAATCTCAAAACAGAACTTGCACAACTGAAGAGTCAGGTCAATCCACATTTCCTTTTCAATACTTTGAATAATCTAAACGTGCTGGTAAAGACCGACACCGAAAAAGCATCGCAGGTTTTACTCGGTCTGTCCGATTTACTCCGATACCAGTTATACGACAGTGCGAAAGAGCAGATCTCTTTATCGAAAGACATCGAATTCATCAAAAACTTGGTTGCGCTCGAAAAAATCAGGAAGGACGATTTTAGTTTTTCTTTGGAAATTGAGGGCAGTACCGACAATATTCAGCTTCCGCCTTTTCTGTTCATTCCTTTTATTGAGAATGCCATCAAGCACGGAGCATCTACCATAGGGCATTCCTGGCTGAAGGTTGTATTTCAGATTACTGGATCAGAACTGTACTTTTATTCGGAAAATTCAAAGCCGCCCGTTCGACAGAACCTGCCCGGTGGACTTGGACTCAAAAATATCCGTCGCCGTCT